>SXHS01000051.1 GCA_005773145.1 Planctomycetaceae bacterium
CGGTTCCCGGATATCCTCTTACCCAGTCCGATGGACTGGGCTAGGGACCGCCGCCTGTGGCGGTCCCCCGTACCCCCAATGGCAAAGCCGTCTCAACTGCGGTCCGCCTAGCTCGCCCGTGCCGGCCACAAAAAAATTGCCGGCGGTTACGACCATTGTATGGAAAAAAACGGCTCAGTTGTTTATACTGGTAGACAGTGGTCGAAAAACTGGCTATAAATTCCTTGTCACCTTGCTGTTCTCCCCCTTCTCCGACTACTGGAGTCGCTCGTGTAGTGTGCCGGATCGGCGTGTGTTGCCTTGCTCAGGCGTAAGTACGTAGCCTACCCGGGATGTGGACTAGGATCGGACGCCCCGCAGGACCATTCTCTCCCGAGTGCTTGGGTTCTGGGAGGAACGGTTGCCGAGCGGATTCCCACTGGGGGGTAAGAAGGCTGGTGCCCCTCTCACTAGCTTTTGGGCGATGCACCGTGGGCCGACTCGATGGCCAAACACCCGCACATCCGTCGCTTCATCGCGGCGAGATCATCGGCGAATCGAATGATTCAGTGTCGATGCGGCTCGTGCCAAATTAATTCTCAGAGACTTAGATGATCTTCACGTGAAACCACTTTGTTAGGAAACCGACGACATGAAACAGCAACCTTGTGAACACGACACGGATGAGGCTCCCATTGAGATCGCGTTTGTAGGCGACTTGACGGATCATGAGGGTGAATTGACCGATCGACTCCTCAGCGTGCCCTTGGGAGGAGAATGTACGCTGTTCATCGACTCTCCAGGGGGGAGTCCCTATTGCGCCGTTTCGTTGATGACCATTATTGCCATGCGGGGCTTGAATGCGACTGGCATTGTCACCGGCGAGTGTTCGTCCGCAGCCTTGTGGCCGTTGGCGGCGTGCAAGCGACGCATCGTGACTCCCTACAGCGTGCTCCTATTCCATCCCATGAAATGGCAAAGTGAAGAGCATGTCGGTTTGGCGGAAGCTGCCGAGTGGGCACGTCACTTTGGTAAGCTCGAATCCGAGATGGATACGCTGCTGGGCAAAATGCTGGGCGTTTCGCCAAAGATCCTCAATCAGTGGATAGCCCCCGGAAAATACGTATCCGGACCCGAATTCGCCGCCGCGGGACTGGCCGAACTTTTCGACGTGACCGAGCTGCGGTTCATTCACGCCCCCGGCGCCGCGCAACATCGCAACGGTAGCGCGCAACTCAGCACGGCCAAACGAAACGGTACCGCTTTTCGAAACGGCAAGTCGCACGGCAACGGCACGGTGGCCAAGCCGCGGCGCGTGGGGGCCAATGGTTCGGCACGCTAGTCATCAATCAGGATGTGTCATGACTTAGGGGCGGTAGTCCGCATGGCAATCAGCACAGTTTCGCTTGATCTGTTGCAGGGAGTCGCGCGGGCCCGTCTCGGATAGGGTGGCTGGAACGCTGCCGAGCCTGTCCAAATCGCTCGCAAGGTCGCGCAACGCGACGCAGAATTTGGCATAGGCGGGATCCTCCGCGTCGGCCATGCCGGGCAGTGCCAGGATCCGAGCGACCAACCCTACCATCTGGGCTTCATGCCGCAAGGATTCTTGGGCGCGGGCTGCCATCGGCGCGGCCACAGGCAATTGGTCCCATTGATCTTGGGCCCTTTGCAGACGTCGCATCAGAGTGGCTCGAGGCACCACCTGTGACCAGTTGATTGCCGGCGACTCGGCGGATGTCGGGCGGTCTTTCCCTTTTCCCCCTGCCAACACGCCCTGCAGTTCCTGAAGGGGGGGCCGCGCGGCCAAAATCACCTCATCCGTCGACGCTCGGTCCTGAAAGGCGCTGCGGGCCGATCCTGCAAAGCCATCGCTGAGCGAATGCCCCGCGCGGGCCCATCGTCCAGCATCCGCCTGCTCACTCGCAATCGCCAGCAAAGCGGCCAGCCAGGCTTGTCCATCCGCAAACACTCGTCGCTCTTGCCCCACGATGCGTCGGGGCTTGGCGAGTTGCTGCACCAACGCGGTCGCCGTACGTTTGATTTCAATCTCTAAAGTCTCGTGTGATACGACAATCCCGTGCGCTGCCGTAGGCACGGCGACCACGCCCGCGGGTCCGCCTGGCATCGGAGGCTCGTGCCGCGTTCCAGCAGTGCCAACACGAGACGGCGGTCGCTTTCCTTGGAGCCCCTCGACGAATGCGTCCTGAAAGAAGATCTCGCTCACCGCATGGGAATCCCAGCGCGGGGCTGGGGCTCGCGGCGGGCGTGGGGGCTCGTCGGCAACCGCCTCAGCACATCCGATCGACCAAATGAACACGGCAATTCGCAGCATGACACGATTCTCGCTGATTCGCGGGCCGGCGCCAACGGAAGTAGAAAAAATATACCCACCGGCGACGCCATGGTAGACTGGCGACTGACGCGAAGCCGGCACCACGCTATTCGTCGGACGTCGCGGAGCATAAAATAACAAGACGTCGCTCACGTGACTTCCCGCGACGATTCGCAGGGGGATTTTCGACTTCGATTTGAGATTTGAGATCGGATCGCCGCTAACATCGATTTGGTAGTACTCTGCTTTTGGGCGCAGCGGCACCGGTACGAACGGCCAGCATGAAACACTCCTCGAATCGTCGCGAATTTCTGTCTGGGAAAGCGGCGAGAGATGCTATCGCCGATTGGACGTTGCCGGATCACGAGAGCGCGTTTAGCGAGGCGCCGTCGGTTCCCGTCGATGCGGCGACGGCGACCACATTCGTATGGGAATGCGCGCGGCGAGCGATGGCCTGCCCGTTTGGCATCTTCCTGAGTCCCGGCCGTCGGCCGGGCCACGAAACCTACGCCCTGGAAACGCTGGACATCATCGACTGGCTCGAAGGGGAGATGACCATCTACCGAGACGATAGCCAGTTGGCCCGCCTCAATCGCAACGCTGGCCATCAGGCGGAGGGCATGGACCATTGGCTGTTCGAGCTGCTACAAACGGCCGAGGGGATATCGCGTGGCACGGCAGGCGCTTTCGACATCACTGCGGGGCCCCTGTCGCGACTGTGGGGATTCACCCGCCGCGCCGGACGCTTTCCCAGCGATGAAGAATTACAACGCTGCCTGTTGAGTGTCGGCTGGCAAGGACTGGAGCTCGAACCTGCCGAGCGGACATTACGCTTCCACCGCGCTGGAATGGAAATCAACCTGGGCGCCATCGGCAAAGGCTACGCCATCGATCGAGTAGCCGAGCAGTTGTTGGCGTTCGAGGTCCGGGATTTTCTCGTCCACGCGGGATACAGCAGCCTGCGTGCATGCGGCACGCGGAGCAAAACAGCGGAATCTGCGGATGAGGAGTCAGAAGGCTGGCGCGTGGGGCTGTGCCATCCGCTGCGCGCCGATCAGCGCATTGTCGAGTTCGTATTGCGAGATCGGTCCTTAGCAACCTCAGGAAGCCACTCGCAGTTTTTCTATCATCGGGGTCGCCGCTATGGGCATATTTTGGATCCACGCACGGGGCTGCCGGCATCCAGCGTGCTGTCCGCCACCGTCTTGGCCCAAAATGCAACACATGCCGACGCTCTTTCTACCGCCTTTTATGTGCTAGGTGTGGAGGGGACCGCACAGTATTGCCGACAACATGCCGAGGTGGCCGCGCTGCTCATCACGGCCGGCGAGAAGACTGGGGAGGTTGACATCCACACCTGGAATCTGCCCCCCGACGCTTGGCACCGGACCGATGGCAGCAGCCGTTGATGTGCTCACCCCGTGATGCGGTCTATTCGGGATACAGCGTCGTGGACAAATAGCGTTCACCCAGATCGGGCAGGACCACGACCACGAGTTTGCCGGCGTTCTCAGGCCGACGTGCGACCTCGAGCGCCGCCCAGGCCGCGGCGCCGCAACTAACGCCGCAGAATAGTCCCTCTAGTTTCGCCAAGTCACGGGCCACGGCGTAGGCGTCCTCGTCCTTGACTTGGATCACTTCGTCAATAATATCGAGGTTGAGAACATCCGGAATGAAGCCGGCTCCTATTCCTTGGATCGTATGCTTACCCGGCTTGAGGGGCTGCCCCGCGCGCCGTTGCGAGATAACCGGACTGTTGGCCGGCTCGACGGCAATCGTCTTCATGCTGGGACGGCGCTTCTTGAGGACTTCGGATACGCCGGTAATCGTCCCGCCGGTGCCGACACCACTGACGAACAGATCAATCTGCCCCGAGCAATCCCGCCAGATTTCCTCGGCCGTGGTCCGCCGAGGGAGTTCGGGAGTGGCCGGGTTCTTGAACTGTTGAGGCATTAACCAATCAGGATTCTGGGCCACCAATTCCTCGGCGCGACGCACCGCTCCGGGCATGCCTTCGGCAGCTGGAGTGAGAATGATTTCTGCGCCCAGCGCTTTAAGCAGTCGCCGTCGTTCGAGCGTCATGCTCTCGGGCATGGTGACCTTCAGCTTGTAACCGCGCGCAGCACAGACGTAGGCCAAGGCGATTCCCGTGTTGCCGCTGGTCGGCTCGATAATCGTGGTTTGGGGGGTGATTTTTCCGGCCTGCTCGGCCGCATCAATCATCGCTCGGCCTATGCGATCCTTGACGCTCCACAGCGGGTTCATGTTCTCGACCTTGGCAACCACCGTGGCCTGACAGCCTGTCGTGATGCGGCGCAGCTTTACCAGTGGCGTATTCCCAATGCAATGGGTGATGTCGTCGTGGATCCGCGCGGCAGAGTCGGTTGCCATGTCAGGCCTTTCTGTGGAGATTCGCGAAGCCGGCCAGTCACCGCCTACGGTGAACGAGGCACGCTGCCTGCGAATATAGCAGGATGCGCACGCGGACGTCAATTCCGGGCGCGGTCTTACCGTAGAGGTTGGCCATTCACGCGTCGCTGGCCGAGCAGCCGCAAACTAAGAGGCGGCGCCGGCGAATTCGCGTTCGATGAGCTGCTGCACGAGGTCCACAGATGTGCTGGGATCGAACTCCACGGCCACCGGTTGAGGCTGAGGATCGTCTCCGGTTACGTCGGTTGCTTCCGGTCTTGATTCCGTAACCGTCGCGCCTGCAAACGGATAACTCGACGTGGGGGAGTCCCCGAAGCTGATCCCCAGAGCTCGAGCTGCTTGTACGGCGGGCGCGTGTGGCTCGACAAGAGACAGTCGATTGACAGCATCGGCAATGGCGACGCTGTTAAATAGCGGCGGTTGATAACAGACCATGTCACCAAACCGTTGTTCGTGGACCAAACGCATGGAATGGGCGCCGTACTGGGTTGCCAACACGCGGTCGAACGTGGTCGGTGGTCCGCCACGTTGCAAATGGCCAAGCACAACCACGCGAGTCTCTCGTTTGAGCCGCTGCTCGATCTCCGCAGCAACAACGTTGCCCACACCGCCTAAGCGAGTTTGGCGATTGCCCTGCTCCCTCTCTCGCGTCACCAAATTGCCGTCGGGCAATTGAGCCCCCTCAGCGACGACCACCAACGTGAAGCGTTTTCCATGGCTCTCACGCTCCAAGATCTTCTGGCAGACTTGCTCGAATGTCCACGGGATCTCGGGCAGAAGAATGACGTCCCCCCCGCCGGCGATGCCCGCGTATAAGGCGATCCAACCCGCATGCCGTCCCATGACCTCGAGGACCATCACACGCTCGTGACTGGCAGCCGTGGTGTGCAACCGGTCCAGGGCATCCGTGGCATTGGTCACGGCACTATCAAAACCAAAGGTAAAAGCCGTGCAGGAGAGATCATTGTCAATCGTTTTGGGGACACCGACCACCGGTATGCCAAACTCGTGCATCTGCTGGGCAATCATCAAGGAACCATCACCACCAACACAAATCAGCCCTGTCAGGCCCAATTGTTCCACCGTGCGCTGCACGCCCTTAAGCAATTCAACATCGATTTCCAGCCGATCATGGGCCCCTGCGGTGGCGGCGAAGCGACCCTTATTGGTGGATCCCAGAATCGTCCCGCCTTGATTGAGAATGCCCGTCGTATTGCGGGCGGTCAATGTGATGTAACTCACCGGATCGACTAGGCCTTCATATCCCTTCAAGAACCCAATGACTTCGTAGCCGAGTGCGGCACCACTCTTCACCACACCGCGAATCACGGCATTCAACCCGGGGCAGTCTCCCCCCGATGTCAAGATTCCCACGCGTGGCTGCTGTCGATCAGATCCCATGGTCGCGCCTCACCTCTATGTGCTATTTCGCCTTGGTCGCTTGTGAATTTCAGACTGCCAAAACCTAGGTTATGGCAGCGAGGAGAATCGGCCGCGTCGAAGGAAAACCCGCCCCGCGACGCGCGATCGAATCGTTTGTGATACCCATAACGAAAATGCTAGGGGACCTGTATGTCCCGTTTCTCGAGGAAATTGCCCTCGTAACCCGAAGCGTCAGCGAGGGAGACCTGACACATTCGTCACCAAACGTGGTCGATGGGTGACAAGAAAGTGCCCATTTCCATCACGAACTACTGGGTGAATTCCCTCGCTATCACGGCGGGCTAAGAGATCATCTCGCTAAATGTAGTACATCTTCTCGGTGACATCACGCACTCGAATCGCCAGACTCGCAATGGTGATCGACCGCAATCGCTGCCGCTCCAACTCGGCCAGCTTCTCCCATGTGCCCGCCAATACTCGCGCGACCGGGGTCGGTTGCGTTCCGGTGGTCACGTCGGGTGAGCTGGGAGAGTCGAAGAGCCCGACCACGTCCGCCAAGCAAATCTCCTGGGGCGGTTTGGCCAACTGATAGCCCCCCGACGCGCCCCGCGTGCTGGCGACCAAACCGGCGGATTTCAGATGCAAGAGTATCTGGACCAAGAAACGGGCCGGTATCCGCTGCGATTCGGCTATCTGACGCACGCGCACGGGCTGGTCCGTGCCGTGATGCAGAGCCAATTCCACCAAGGCCACACAGGCATATTCGAGTCGCGCTGAAACATTCAAGACACGGTCCACCCGCCAATCAACGTCGGCTGGAATAAAATCAAGAAGAGCCACTGAAACAATCTCGGAAAACACCCCCAGCCGAGATCCGCCGTCATGGTTTGTCCTCGTCCAGTGAATGGAGGCCGCACTCGGTCTTGGCCATGCCGCTCCAACGGCCCGACCGCTCGTCCTCCCCCACTTGAACCGCGCGCGTGCATGGCCAGCAACCAATGCTCACATAGCCTTGATCGTGCAGCGGGTTATAGGGGATGTCCTCCGACGTGATCAGCCTCCACACATCCGCCTTGGTCCAATTCGCCAGCGGATTGATCTTCACGAGACCAAACTTTTTGTCCCAGCCAACAATGGAGGCCTTGGCACGATCGGGGCTCTGATCGCGACGAATCGCGCTAATCCACGCTTCCATTCCCACAATCGACTGACGCAGCACGGTCAACTTACGATCGAAGCAGCAACGATCGGGCGCCGTCTGGTAGAGGGGACCGCCGTTTTGCCGTTCGTATTCCTCCACAGTCGATACAGGCCGCTTCATCTCAACTTCTATGCCATAACGCTCGGCGACCTGGTCACGCAATCGAAGCGTTTCCGGGAACTGATAGCCCGTGTCGAGATTGAAAATGGAAACGGTCCCATCGATGCCGGCCAACCAGTGGATCAAGCACATGCCCTCCGGCCCAAATGCGGTTGCCATCGTAAGTCTTGGCATGAATCGAGAAACGGCCCAACGCAGGATGTCTTCCGGTGTCGCCGATTCCAGACGATCGGAGGCCTCCCGTAACTCGGCCAATAGGGCCGGCGACGGCGCGGCGCTCTTTACATCGCTCGCCAACGATGCGGTTTCTGCCGCAGGTCGCTTGTCAGACACGCTCGACTCCTCGGGTGGAGAGATAACGCGTAGCTGGGGAACGCCCACCCCCTTCGCAGTAACCACCGCGACTTGTTTTCGTTTCGCCTGTTCCATCGCTGCCTCACATTCGCCAACCAAACCCCGCTGGCCGGCCCACGCCCTAATCTTACGAATGTTGATCAAATAAGTCAAGTATCATCAACCGGCTACCGGCAGTCATCGGCCACGCCGGGCGTTTTCTTAAGCCGAAGGTGTCTGGGCTGCGGCTGAGTCGATAGAATGGGCGTTCATCACATAAAAAAGGCTGCTACCGGAGTTTTTTGATGGGGGGGGAGCCGGGCATGACGAGGACCAAACAGGCGGAGGGGGGGCCCATGGTCCAGCGCCAGCATCAAGACGTATTCTTGGCTGTCGACCTGGGAGCCTCGGGGGGGCGTGTGGTGGCCGGGCTATGGAATGGCCAGCATCTGGAACTCGAAGAAATTCATCGCTTCGAGAACGGTCCGATTGACGCCGCTGGCCGCCTGTACTGGGACCTCCTGCGATTGTGGAGTGAGGTCCAGGTTGGGATGCGGCGAGCCGCCGAGCGATTTGGCAACCGAGTGGTGAGTATTGGCGTGGATACCTGGGGCGTCGACTTTGGGCTCTTGGATCGCGATGATCGTCTCTTGGGTAACCCGGTCCACTATCGAGACCAGCGTACGGTGGGCACGATGCCGCGAGTCGACCTTTTGGTCCCGCGGCAGGACCTATTCGCCCAGACGGGTATTCAATTCATGGAGTTGAATACGCTGTATCAGTTATTTGCGATGCGTTCGGCACGCGAGGCGCAGTTGGAAACCGCGCGATCATTTCTGATGATCCCGGATTTGTTTCATTGGTTGCTAACTGGGGAGAAGTCCAATGAGCAGACCAATGCAACGACGACCCAATGTTACAACCCAACCACGCGAACGTGGGCGACGGACTTGTTGCGCCGCTTGGAAATTCCCACAGAAATCTTTGGCCCGCTATCTCTTCCCGGCACACGTCTTGGTGGGTTGCGTGCGGAGGTGCGACAGGCAACCGGTTTGAACACCTGTCAGGTCATCTTGCCGGGAAGTCATGACACGGCGAGCGCCGTGATGGCGGTGCCGGCTGAGGAGGGGAGACAAGACTGGTGCTATTTGAGTAGTGGCACTTGGTCCTTGATGGGAGTTGAGACCGATCGACCCGTGTTGAACGCCGATTGTTTGCGATTGAACTTCACAAATGAGGGGGGAGTTGGCAATACGATTCGCTTATTGAAAAATATCACCGGCTTATGGCTGGTGCAACAATGCCGACAATCGTTCGCCCGCGCTGGGCAGTCTTTGGGGTGGGATGAGTTGGTTCGACTCGCGGAGTGCGCCCCTCCGCTGCAGTTCCTGTTGAACCCCGAGGACGCGAGTTTTGTAGCGCCCACCGACATGCCGAGGGCCATTGCCGAATACTGCGTACGTACGGGGCAGCGGCCCCCGAGCACGCCCGGTGAGTTCATCCGCGGCACCCTGGAAAGCTTGGCCTTGCGCTATCGCCAAGTGCTGGGTTGGTTGGAAGAGCTGTTGGGACGTCGCTTGTCCACCATTCACATTGTGGGAGGCGGGAGCCAGAATCGCCTGTTGTGCCAGATGGCGGCGGACGCGTGTCAACGCGAGGTCATCGCGGGACCGATCGAGGCGACGGCCCTTGGCAACCTGCTGACACAGGCCATCGCGAGCGGCGCGTTGGCCTCAATCGGTGAAGCTCGCCGCGTGGTGCGGGCAAGTTTTCCCACACAGCGTTATCAACCCATCGCGAGGGGGGCCTGGGATGAAGCGTACGAGCGGTTTGAACGGTTGTCACGCAGTCCCGAGGACACTTTGTGAGGGGTTTCAAATTTCAAATCTCAAATTTCAAATCTCAAATTTCAAATTTCAAATCTCAAATCTCAAATCTCAAATTTCAGGTCTCAGGTCTCAGGTCTCAAATTTCAGGAATCAGGTCTCAAGTCCGTGGGTCAACCATCTAAGAGGCTTGGGTGTTGGTCTCGCAGCCAATCCCAGGCGTCGCGGATGGTCTCCACGACGGGGCGATTCGTGTAGCCGAGTTCCCGATTGGCTTTGTCGCTGAGATAATAGTGAAATTGGTGTGCCATCGCGACGGCTGCGGAATTCAAGTCGGACTCGCGCCCGGTAAGGAGTCGCCAGAGGTCGCCGCCGTAGCCGATGGTGGTTGGAATGAGGGGGCCCGAGGCCATAATCGGACCACGGCGGCCGGATAGGGCCGCGAAGTGGCGCCAGAGTTGGACGTAGGTCATGTTGACTCCAGCCATGATGTAGCGTGACGCGGCGGGCGCCTGTTCGAGAGCGGCGACAATTCCGGCGGCCACATCGCGGACATCGCACACACTGCATCCCCCCCAGGGGGCCAGCGATGCGCCGCGGCGTGCGACGCGCAGGAGCATGCGTCCGGAGGAGGGCTTCCAGTCCCAGGGCCCCAGCATGAACCCCGGGTAGATCATCACGGCGTCCAATCCCTGCTCCACTTCCTGCCATACCACGGCCTCGGCGGCCCGTTTGGTAACGACATAGGGACAAAGCACGGCGGGATGCTGTGCGGCCTGTTCGTCCAAGGGGGTTCGTTTGCCCGCAGTGCCGAATGTATTGACGGTGGAGACATGGATCAATCGCGCCGCAGCGGCTCGGGCGGCGGCGGCCAGATGGCGAGCCCCCTCCACGTTGATTTGTTGGTGCTCGTCTTGTCGGGTCCAACCAATATGGACGACGCCAGCGGCATGAATCACGGCTTGGGTCCCTGCAACCGCTTGCCGAACGGCGTCCGCATCACGCACATCGCCGCGCGCCCATTCGATGGGCAACCCTTGCAGCGATTTCGAGTCGGCTGGCATGCGAGCTAGCACCCGGACGTCGTGGCCTTGAGCCAGCAGACGCCGGACCACATTATTGCCCACCAGCCCGGTCGCTCCGGTCACCAGCACGCGCATGACACGAATTCCCATTTTTTTCGAGCGAGGGGCAGGATCCAAGCCATTTACAGCTCCCACAATACATAAGTTCGTCCATTAATTCAAAGCGACTTCCTAGTGGCACAACAGAGCTAATGGTGCGACAGGCGCATGCAGGGCGGGCGGCGCGGAGCGTCTTGGGGCACGGGCCGCATTGAGGACTGTCTTGACCTGTGGTGCGCGGGACGACTACAGTAAGGCCGGATTTCTTCACGGGGACAGGGAGGGGCGCGGAAAACGTCATGCGAGACTTGGTCATCAAACCGGTGGAGACGCGCCGCGAGCGGCAACAGTTTCTCGAGTTGCCATGGAACCTATATCGACGCGATTCGCTCTGGATTCCACCGCTGCGGCAGAATCAGCGTGAATTGGTGGGTTACCGTCGGCATCCCTTTTACGACGATGCCGACGTGCAGACCTTTTTGGCCTTCGTGGATGGCGTTCCTTGCGGACGCATCGCCGCCATTGACAATCGAGCGCATTGCCGCAAGTACAACGATGGGGTGGGCTTCGTAGGTTTTTTTGAGTCGATTGACGACGCAGCCGTGGCCGATGGTTTGTTTCAGGCCTCTTGGATGTGGCTATCGCAGCGGGGGTTGCAGATCATGCGCGGCCCCGCCAATCCATCGCTCAACTACGAATGTGGCCTGCTGGTGGAAGGGTTTCACTCCTCCCCCACGTTCATGATGACCTACAACCCGCCCTACTACGCCCGCCTATGGGAACAGTTTGGTTTTGCCAAGGTCCAGGACATGTTTGCCTTTCGCGGAGACACGTCGATGCTCAGTCAGTTGAACAAGAAACTGGCTTTCATCGTGGAGGAATCGGTACGGCGCTTCAAGCTGCGCATCCGTCCGCTCAGTCGGTCCCGGTTCTTGGCCGACGTGGCCATGTTTTTGGACATCTATAATAAGTCTCTCGAGGGGACATGGGGCTTCGTCCCTCTTTCCCCGAGCGAGGCGGCCCACTCCGGCCGGGCTCTGCGTCATTTATTGGTGCCCGAATTGACCGTAATTGGCGAAGCGGAAGGGCGGGAAGTGGGGGCTGTGTTCGGCATGTTGGACTACAATCCGCGCATCAAACGCATGGACGGCCGTTTGTTTCCGTTGGGATTTCTCCAGCTCTGGACCAATCGACGGGCGATCCACCGCGTGCGATTGATCAGTACCAACGTGTTGCCAGAATTCCAGAAATGGGGCCTCGGCCTGGCCATGATGGGAAAAATGCTCCCCAAGGCCATCGCATTCGGCGTGACAGAGGCCGAGTTCTCCTGGGTATTGGAAAGCAACCATCTGTCCCGAAGCACGTTGGAAAAGGGGGGGGCTATTCGAGATAAGACCTATCGCATGTACGACTATTCGGGAACACTCGAACCTCGATTCAAGGTAAGCTGAAACTCATGAATCTCTTGCGAGACGTCGTGATCACCGGCATTGGCGCGATCAGCCCCATCGGCATTGGGGTGGATGCCTATGCCGCATCGCTCCGCAAGCCTCGCAGCGGGGTCGAGATGCTCCCCCTGTTGCAGAATACGGATTGGCCGGTCCGTTTTGGCGCATCCGTGCGTGAGTTCGATCCCAAACAGTACATTCAGCCGCGGAAGAGTATCAAGGTGATGTGCCGCGAGATACAGACCGGTTACGCGGTTTGCATGATGGCCATGGAGCACGCCCAGCTGGTCCCGAACACGCTGGACCCCGACCGGTTTGGGGTCACCTTTGCTTCTGAGTTGATGTACGGCGACATCGACGAAATGTCGGATGTCATTCAACGCTGCATGGTAGATCGGAAGTTCGTCTATTCGCGATTTGGCGAGAACTTCTCCAGCGCGATTTTCCCCCTGTGGATGCTCAAATACCTCCCCAACATGACCGCCTGTCATGTGGCCATCGCACTGGATGCACGTGGCCACAACAATTCGATCGTGCAGGGTGATGTGTCGAGTCTGTTGGCGTTCAGTGAGGCAATTTCGGTTATTCAGCGGGGCTGGGCCGACATCATGATCGCGGGAGGGAGTAGTTCGCGGTTGCGGTTGACTCCGATGGTGTATCGCGGCGACGCCAATCTATCCCACCGCAATGATGACCCGGCGGCCGCTTCGCGCCCCTTCGACCTCGATCGTGACGGCATGGTCAATGGCGAGGGTGCGGCGGCATTGATCTTGGAAAGTCGCGATCACGCGGTGCGGCGAGGTGCACGCATCTGGGCGCAAGTGGAAGGTTTTTGTCATCGCAGTTCCGCACGCGATCATCGTCATCAACCACGGAGCCATTCCGTGCAACTGGCGATCGAGGGGGCCCTGCGAGCGAGTGGCCGTACCGTCGACGAAATTGGACATGTGAACGCACACGGCGCCAGCACTCGAGACGGCGATTGTTGGGAAGCGACCGCCATCCATCGCGTGCTCGGCAACGTCCCGGTCACGGCGCCCAAGAGTTTCTTTGGCAATACGGGCGCCGCCGGCGGCCTACTGGAAATGGTGGCCAGCCTGATCGGACTAACCTCGGGCGAAATCCCCGTCACCTTGAACTACTCGCGGCCCGATCCCGACTGCCCCATCCACGTTGTGCATCGACAGCCGTTGGCCTGTCAAAAACCCGCGGCGCTCGTGCTCAACCACTCCACCACCGGCCAGGCCGCCGCAGTCGTGATTGCCCGCGAGCCGTAATTCGTCGCAACACCGCGACCGGTTATGATGCGCTCATTCCCAGCTGCGAGCCCTCGTCGTACTACGCAAATCAGCCTCATGCCCTGAAGGGCAACGCCGTGGGTGTTCCTCAATAACGTGCGTTCCTCTGGCTCCCTCCCCGCTAGGGCTCGTTGTACCACACATCTTTGGGTGCCACGGGCGGCTTGCCCGCCCGTGCCCCGTTGCCCGAGTTGTGAAGCTGCGCACGGCTCGCAGCGATCCGCCATTTTCTCGAGGAAATCAACCCGTAACCCGAAGCGTCAGCGAGGGAAACCTGCCACGTGGGTCGCCCAAGTCGAGTGATGAACGACGCGAGCATCCGCAATTTCCTCGCTAATGGCCCTCGCGTCGGTCCCTCGCAAACGCTTCGGGTTACGACCGGAATCGCCCCCACATGTGGCCCCTTGGGGGCCTGAGGCAGAATTGTGTGGTACAACGAGCCGCAAGGGGGAGGGAACCAGATCGGGTGATTGAGAGTGATCGAATGGAACAGGGTTCCGGTTCGAAGTACTAGCCACTAATTCTCCAGCGCGACCATTCCCAAGCCGCCAACCGGACGCGAGCAAGCCCCAAGTCCCCAAGCGCCGCCGGTGGCATCCGACGCGAATTGCGGTACAATCGCGATTCGATGTGCCATGCGGTTTGGTCCCCTCCCGCCCGTCGGACCTTGTCCCTCCGGTACGCACACGCCCTTCACTCCACACACGCCACACTGAGGTCTCCCATGAAATGGTCTCTCATGAAACTTCGCACCCATGCCACGATTCTAACCGTCCTCTTTGGCTTGGGTGCAACGATCCATGGTGTGGACCAATCCAATGCCCGCGCGGATGTTTTCCACATGCCGGAAGGACTGAAGAGCTTGGAAACCGTCGTCATTGCCGACCCCGAAAATCGGCCCGATGACAATGGTCAGGGACGGGTGAACTATCCCTATAAGATCGGCACTTATGAGGTCACGGCAGCCCAGTACGCCGAGTTTCTCAATGCTACGGCCAAGAAAACGGACCCGCATGATCTGCGATCCAACAACACGGAAGAGCCGGGCGGGTGTCAGATCAAACGGACGGGTGAGGAGGGCAATTACCACTATGATGTGGCGCCGGAATTTGCTAATTTCCCGGTGAATGAAGTCTGTTTCTGGGATGCCTGCCGGTTCGCCAATTGGCTCCACAATGGCCAGGGGAACGGTGACACGGAAACGGGCGTGTACACGCTCAAAGGCCGCAAGGGTTACGACGGCCGTAACTTGGTACGAACCCCGGGGGCAAAGTGGTTCATCCCCACGGAAGATGAGTGGTACAAGGCGGCCTATTACGATCCGCACAAGTCTGGCGGCGGTGGCTATTGGAAATACCCCACGCGCAGCAATGAGTCCCCCGGCCGCGATCGGAGCGCGGCGAATAGTGCCAACAACTACGTCGGAGGCTTTTTGGACGAAAAGCTCCGTTTGACCCATGTGGGAACCTTTGCCAAATCGCCCAGCGCCTATGGCACCTACGATCAATCGGGGAACGTCTTCGAGTGGAATGAAACGCTGATCGTTCCACCGTTTCTACGGGGGTTCCGCGGTGGATCCTTTGCCAGCGAAGATCGCGGCGTGAGAAAGCGCCCCGTCAGTCACAGTATTTCGTCACGCACCGAGGCGGGGTACCTGGGGTTCCGCATCGCTGGGGCCGTGGATCCCGCCGCGGAGTCGGTCGCCGCCAACGATTTCCCTCGCCGGCCACTTCGCAATCCAGAAAACGGCAAGCCGTTTTTTCCCATGGGTTGGTTTGACAACATTGGGGGCGACCGTTCGCTGGAATACCTGCGCACCATGGCGGAGGAGAAGGCCAATGTCGTATTGTATGTCGCGGCGCCAACGGATGTGGACGCAGGAGAAGCTGAATTCAAGAGCAACTTGGCTGCGATGATGAAGTATCTGGATGAGGCCCAACGCCTGGGCATGAAGGTGCTCATCCAGTGCGGCTGGTACGGCTCGTTTCGAGATAACGAAACGGTCCACCTTGGACGAATTCGCAAGTATGTGGAAACGGTGAGCGCGCATCCGGCCCTGTTGGCATATCAGTTGTACGACGAACCCGAATATAAGGGGGGAGGCGGCTTGAGCGTGCCGGACCAGCAGGCCACCGCCGTTTTCGCGGACGCGCTCAAGAAAACTCGCGACGGCATACGGAAATGGGATAAGAACCCCCATCGGACCACGCAGGTTGTCTTCAATCTTGTCCCACTCTCCAGTTGGGTCGACTATCTGCCGGCGGTTGACACGTTTCAAGTTGATCGCTATCCGCTGGACGCCGCTTCCCCCTATTTCCCACAAGGGGGTGGCTGGGGTCCGTTGATGATGCCGTGGTCCATGTCGCACGGAGTTGCGGCCATGTCGAACTACAAACATCTGCTCAACCCGGCCCCCTGCATGCAAGGAGTGGGAACGGACTCAAATAATCCGCAACTCCTCTGGCGAACACCCCTCTACGAAGAAACTCGCTATATGGCCTATGCATCCATGACCGTAGGAACGTGGGGCGTCTATCACTGGATCTATAATGGCGCCTCCCACACCATCCGAACCAATGTGGCAAGATTGCATGCCGAACTACGCCAGTTGATCCCAGCACTCGAGGCCAGCTATGAAAAGCCTCCGTTCCAGGTGACACACGCCTATCAAGGGATTACACGGGACGATCTGAGCGACCGTGTTGCCGACATCACGACCCTGACCTTGGAGGATCGGGATAACCTATACCTAATTTCGGCCGACAACACGGGTGTGTTCAAGGACGTCAGCTTCCGCATGAAACTACCCCAAATTCAAGACACCAGACCTCGCGAAGCCGCGGTTTTGAATGAGTCCTGGAGCCTAGAGCTTGAGTACGACGAGGCAACGGCCGAATGGATCATTCCCAAACACCCGATGCGCTTCGGCGATGTGAATATTTGGGTCATTCCCAAAGTCGTTACTCCATGAAGCGAGGCCCCAAGGCAAACTTGTCTGGTACGATGCGTCCGTGCCACGCGGCGCACTCGGTGATTGATGCAATTGTGACTTTTCAGGAGAACCTCATGCTCAATCCCCACAACCGCCGCCAATTCTTGAGCAATGCCGCCGTCACAACGGCCGCTGCTGGGGTCAGCCTATCGGCATTGCGGACGCGCGCCGATTCGTCGCCGAATCACCGCGTCGTCGTGGGAGTGATGGGCCTGAACCGCGGCCAGTATCTGGTATCCGGCTTTGCGAAGCAACCGAACGTCGAAGTGAAATACGTCTGTGACGTCGACTCCACCCGCATCGGTCCCGTCGCCAAGCAGCTGGAGACCGAGACCGGAAAAGCTCCGCAGGGGCTGGGGGATTTTCGCCGCATTCTGGACGACAAGGAAGTCGACGTGCTGGTGTGTGCCGCGCCCAATCACTGGCACGCCCCCGCTACGATATTGGCATGTGCAGCAGGCAAACACGCTTACGTCGAAAAGCCCTGCAGCCACAACCCGCGCGAGGGGGAACTGATGGTTGCCGCAGCTCGTAAGCACAACCGGGCGGTGCAGGTGGGGTCGCAGCGACGCAGCGCGGAGGGATGGATCGAGGCCATTGAACGGTTGCACCAGGGTGTGATCGGCCGTGTTTTTCTGGCGCGATCTTGGTTTGCCAAGGCCCGTGGATCGATTGGCACCGGCGTGCCAGCTGCCGTGCCTCCTCACATCGATTACGAATTGTGGCAAGGTCCCGCCCCGCGACGCCCGTATCTCAGCAACATCCTGCACTACAACTGGCATTGGCGGTGGCATTGGGGAAATGGGGAGCTTGGGAACAACGGCGTGCATGGGCTGGACCTCTGCCGGTGGGGAATGGATGTGGACTACCCAATCCGTGTGACCTCCAGCGGTGGGCGCTATCACTGGCAGGACGATCAGGAGACCCCCGACACGCATACCGTCTGCTTCGAGTTCCCAGGCAACCGCCAGATTACGTGGGCAGGTCTGAGCAGCACGCGGCATGGCGGGCGCTTCATCGAGTTCTATGGCGACAGCGGGACCATGGAAGTCGACAGCAGCGGCTCGTACGTACTTTTCGACAAAGGAGACAAGAAGGTCGAAGAGCGGAAAACTTCCCCCCTTAACGACGCCCCGCATTTCGCCAACCTGCTGGCTGCGATCCGCAACGATACGCCGCTCGAACTGAACACGGAGATCGAGAAGGCACACAAGAGCGCGCTCTTGTGCCACCTGGGCAACATCGCGCATCGCACCGGCCGCACGCTCAACTGCAACGACGCCAATGGCCACATCCGCGACGACGAAGATGCGATGAAGTTGTGGGGACGTGAGTACCAACCGGGCTGGGAGCCTAACGTCTGATGATCGGGCCATTCACCACGCCGCACGATGTACCAACATCGCAGCAACGTGAAATGGGGTCGTCAGGCCGCACGATTCTGCCCGGCTGAGCGGGGCAGCGGCAACATGGTCGTTTGGTCCAATTCGGTCGGCTCATCCCCACAAGCCTCGATCGAATCCTGTTCTGTAGGCATGGCACCCTTCGCCGCGCGCTGCCGATTGCTAGTGAGAAACAGTCGACCTAGCGGGCCTGCCAACAGAGCCGGCAACACAATCAGCTCGCCCAATAACGAAGTGGCTAAGAGGGCCAGCATCACGACACCGAATCGCTGGGTGGGACGAAATGTGCTGAAGGCAAACATCGCCAGGCCGATACCAGCAATAAGGGTCGACTGAGTAACTGCAGCCGCGACGCGCCGGTATGCCAACAGGATGGCGTTCTGGCGTCCCCGGCGTTCGGCCAGCCCCCGCCGATACCAGCTCAAGAAATGAATGGTACCGTCCACCGCGACCCCCATGGCCACGCTGGATGTCATCATGGTGCCAATATCGATGGGAATGCCCAGCCAACCCATCCCACCGAATACCACCACGATCGGAAAAATGTTGGGTAACATGGCGACGAGGCCACCACGCAGACTGCGCACCAGCAGCACCATCGCAAGTCCGATAGTCGCGAAAGCCCAACTCGTGCTATCAATCAAACTGTTCAACAGACCGTTTTGGGCTTGATACACGACCGGAACCAATCCCGTGTATACCGTGGAGATGGGCGCCTTACGTTCGGCAGCAGTCCGTGCGTACATGGAATCAAAACGATGTTGGCGTGCGTCAATCAACACTCCAGATCCTTGGCGTGCCAGCTGAAACTCCAGACCAGTCGATGGCCCGACCATCAAAACGCCGTCGCCAGGTGCCAAAGCCAGTGCCCCGTCTGGCGTCTTGGGCAAGTTGGCTTCGTTGGCCACCCGCACACCAGCGGACTTGAGGAGACGATGCAACGTACTGCAATACAGGGTAGTGGGATCGAAAGGTTGCGGTTCCGTTGGCACCTGTCGCACGGTCGGCATCCCAACCAAATACACACGTGCCCTGCGGCAGTTGTGGTCGGGCCGTTGCGCGATCATGTCGCGCAAGATGCGGGCTCGATCGGCGTGCGCTTGCATGATGGGCTCCACCACGGACTTCAATTGATGGAGGAATTGGCCGTAATCCACCGGATGCAAGGCGGTGAGTCTTAGGCTAATGCGCCATAGCTCGGCGCCGGTCTCCGCTTCCGATGCCAAATAGTTGGAGGCCAGCAATTCCTCTTTGTGCTCTTCCAGCTGACGGCTAAAGGCTCGGCGGTGCATGGCATCCCGTATGCCGGCCCCGGGGGGGGGCAAGCGAGGAACGAAGGTGGTGGCGCGAAGCCCGGGGCTCAGGATTCCCGTCCCCTGCTCCCCGAAGGCTCGATCAATCGCCTCCGCAACGTGCTCGCACAATTCCATACGTTCCAGCAAACTGTAACGCATGGTATCGCGAGGCGGATTGTTGGCAGCCGGGTCCGGCTCGCGCGGATCGAGGCACTCCGGTGCCATGCGCACGACCAACTCCAGCGGCACAAGCTTCCCGAGTTGCGTCTCCAGCCAGTGATAATCTTGCAGGATCACCGACTCGCGATCCAACAACTGGAAGACTTCCACGGTGGTTCGGGTTGACAAAAGTCCCCAAACTCCCAGACCCATGATCAGTACGGTCGCCGTACTGATCCAACCGTGGCGACGCATGACACCCGCGCCAATCGCCTGCCAGAATCGATCGATTCGCCGTGGTCGATTAGTTCGTGGCACACCGGGCTTAATGCGATTTCGACGCAAAATCGCGGGGGGCCAGACCTGCAAGGAGGCCGGCAGGTATGCGAACAACAGCGCCGACGAAAGCAAAACGCCGCTGGCCGTAAATACCCCGAATTTCTGAATGGGGAGAAGATCGCTCGTCGTCAGCGTCAGCAGTCCCACGGCCGTGGTTAACGCTGCCAGTGTACATGGAAGAAATCCATTGCGCAGCGCGGCAGTCGGCGCGTGTAAGGTGTCGAGAGTCTCCGCCGCGTCGCGATAGTAATTCACCATATGAATGGCGGCCGCCAGCCCCAATATGTACACGACCGCCGGCATGGACATGACCACCGCGTCCAATGGGTAGCCACTCCAATAAACAACCGCCAGGCTACCAATCGCTCCCATCCCGCCGACAAAGAAGATCATGCAGGTCACGGCCAGATTGCGGAAACAAATCCAGGACATCACACATCCCACCATGCCGCAGAGGCCGACAAGTCGTAGCAGTGTGATCTGACTCTCCTGATCGATGGCTACACGGTCAACGGCAGGCCCACCCAATCGCAATTGGGGTCCTGACGGCTTCGGGCTTTTCAGAGAGCTGCGTTCCAAGGTTGCGGGCAGAACGGACAATCGTGTGGGTGTCGACAACCCGCACGCAGCAGCGACTTCCAAAAGTTTTCCTGGAGGCTGGCCCAGCATGCCCCGCCCCACGACGCGATGGTAATCCCGAGCGCCGGCCTCGGTCAGCGTCAGCAAGATGCACGTTTGTTTCTCATCTTGACCAAACAGGATACCTGCCAG
>SXHS01000052.1 GCA_005773145.1 Planctomycetaceae bacterium
CAGCGGAATCGGTGGACTATCTGATTGAGACCTACTATCGAAACACGACGCGGCCGTTCCGCTGCTGCCACCCACGCGATCTACTGCTACAAGTACGGAACTACTGCAGCTACAAGCGTCAGCCCGTGCAGCTAACGCCCAGCGCCATGGACTTCGCAGTTGAGAACTACTTTGCGGCCGTATAAAAAACGCGATCTGAAATCTGAAATCTGAAATCTCCGGCCTCAGGTCGGCAACGACCGACACTTGGCCCAAGCCCGCTGCAACGCGCCGAGTGCGTGATCCAGATCTTTTCGGCAGTGTGCGGCGGACATTTGCGCGCGAATGCGGGCCTGCCCCATCGGCACTACCGGGTACGAGAATCCCACCACATAAACCCCTTCGTCCAACATGGCGGCCGCCAACCGGGACGCCAGGACGGCATCTCCCAGCATGATCGGCACAATGGGATGCTCACCCTCCACCACTTGAAAGCCCAGCTGCCGCACCTGTTCCCGAAAATAGTGGGTGTTGTCGCGGAGCGTGTCCCTGAGATCACTCGACTCGGTCAACAGGTGCAGGGCCCGCAGGGAGGCCGCCACTATGGGGGGCGCCAGGCTATTGGAAAACAGATAGGGCCGAGACCGCTGGCGCAAGAGCTGGATGATCTCGCGCCGTCCACTCGTATAGCCGCCGCTGGCCCCACCCAAGGCCTTGCCTAACGTGCCGGTGATGACGTCGACTCGTCCCATCACCCGATGAAATTCGTGCGTGCCGCGCCCATTGGGCCCCAAGACACCGACGCTGTGTGAATCATCCACCATCACCAGTGCTTGGTATTGGTCGGCCAGATTGCAGATGGCGGGGAGGTTGGCAATGGTGCCATCCATTGAAAAAACGCCGTCCGTGGCGATCATGCGATAGCGTGCCGCGGCAGCCGCCTGCAACTGGGTCTCCAGGTCCCCCATGTCGTTATTCTTGTAGCGATACCTGCGGGCCTTGCAGAGTCGTACACCGTCGATGATGCTCGCGTGATTGAGTCCATCGGAAATGATGGCATCCTCTTCCCCCAGCACGGTTTCGAAGAGACCACCGTTCGCATCAAAACAGGACGAATACAGGATCGTGTCCTCGGTACCCAGAAATTCGCTTAGTGCCTGTTCGAGTTGCTTATGGATGGCCTGAGTGCCACAAATGAAACGCACGGACGCCAAGCCATAACCCCATTGGTCCAACGCGGAATGCGCGGCCGCCGTCACCTCAGGATGTGCCGCCAACCCCAGGTAATTGTTGGCGCACAAATTGAGCACGGGTTGGCCATCTTGGACCCGCACCCAGGCCCCCTGGCTCGTGGTGATGACCCGTTCCTCCTTGGTCAGCCCCGCACGGGAAATTTCATCCAGTCGCGACTGCAAGTCGGCCAAATAGGCTGGATTCATCGAGAACTCCCCATCGATGCCTGTGCTTTGAGTGCATCCGCCTGGAGCGCCGCCGCTGCATCCGGACTCCAATGCAAAATCACCTTTCCGGTCTCTCCGGACCGCATGATATCAAACCCCTTTTGGAAGTCGCAGTAGTCGAAGCGGTGGGTGATCACCGGTCGAATGTCCAAACCACTTTCCAGCATCACCGTCATCTTGTACCAGGTTTCATACAGTTCGCGACCATAAATCCCCTTGATCGTGAGCATGTTGAAGATCACCGTGTTCCAATCAATGGACACCTCATTCTTGGGAATCCCCAACATGGCAATGCGTCCGCCGTGACACATATTGGCTAACAATTGGCGAAAAGCATCGGGATTGCCGGACATCTCCAGCCCGACATCAAAACCCTCCTGCATGCCCAGCTCACGTTGCACATCGGCCAACCGCGTTTGGCTCACGTCCACAGCCAACGTGACTCCCATGCGGCGCGCCAATTCCAGTCGATAGGGATTGACGTCCGTAATCACGACATGACGCGCCCCCGCATGACGCACGACGGCCGCGGCCATGATGCCAATCGGCCCGGCTCCGGTAATCAGCACATCTTCCCCTAGAACAGGAAATGAAAGGGCGGAATGCACCGCATTGCCGAAGGGGTCGAATATCGAAGCCACATCCAAATCCACCGTGGGCTGGTGGTGCCAGACGTTCGTGACGGGGAGGGACAGATATTCGGCAAACGCGCCAGCCCGGTTCACACCTATGCCTTCCGTGTGCGCACACAGATGCCGCCGCCCGGCCAGGCAGTTACGGCATCGGCCACATACGACATGCCCCTCGCCACTCACCAAGTCCCCAGGGAAAAAATCCACCACATTGGCCCCCACCTCCACGATCCGGCCAACAAACTCATGACCGACCACCAGCGGCGTCTTGATCGTCTGTTGAGCCCAAGCATCCCACTCAAAGATGTGCAGATCCGTGCCGCAAATCCCCGTGCGGTCCACCTTGATCAACACATCATTAATGCCGATCGTCGGCATGGGGACATCTTCTAACCACAATCCCACCTCACGATGTCGCTTAACCAGCGCCTTCATATGCGTCACTGCCCCAGTATGCTTTGTGCGGTATGCTACGTGCGGCTGTCCGGCCCCTGTAAACCGGCGGGCCGATCCGCTTCGTTGACTGTAATACGCCACCAAGGCCGGGAATAGGGGACATCCAAGCGTCTGTGGAGTGGCATAGCCCCGCTGTTTGCCTAGCCCAGTCCATCGGACTGGGTAAGAGGATACCGGGAACCGATAGAACCAACGGCCCCATCAAAACATCCTTCACGGCGTTGCCCAACGGGGCCCGAGTTGGCAACGGCCCCTGCTACCCCTTACGATGGCACCCCTGCGCCCACCCAAGTTTGGGAGTGAGCTTTGAAACGTTGCCTGAGTTCGGATCGAGACCGCTCGGAGACATCCCCCATGACCAATCATGAAGTTCTGCTCGGGAAGCTAACGCGCCGCCAATTTCGGGAACGCATGGACCAGGGACATCTGGCCTGCTGCATCATCCCCGTGGGGGCCATTGAGCAACATCTGGAACACCTGTGCATGGAACACGATTGGCGCAGCGTCAATCACGTCGCCGTAGCCGTCGCCCAGCGGCTACAGCCCCAAGTGGTCGTGACTCAGGGTCTGATGGCGGGCATCAGCGAGCATCACATGACCCACAAGGGAACCCTATCGCTCCGGCCAGCGACGTTCCTGGCTGCCCTCGAGGATCTGATCGACAGCATGGTCCGGGCCGGCTTTAAGCAGATCCTCGTACTAAACGGTCATGGCGGCAACGTGGCCGTTTGTCAGGCCGCATGGGATCAACTGCTCCGCCGCTTCCAGGTCAACCTCCATTTCCTCCCCTATTGGGACGTGCTCGACCAAAATGACGCCCGTCAATTCCTCACCTCGGGCCACCAGTTGCCGGATCACTTGCCCGGCCATGCTGAGGAATTCGAAACGGCCTTCGCCCTGGCCGCCTTTCCCGAGAATGTGGACCAGAAGGCCCTCGCGGGTCAGGCCAATCCGCACCTGACAGCCGCCACGGCCGACAACGGCCAAGCCCTGATCGATCGGGTGGTTGATCGAGTTAGCGACTACGTCCGCGAAATGATCAGCGGTAAACGCCACCTGCCAGTCCCGCCCTATTACCCCTGACCACAAGCGCCGGCCATGAAGGGGTGTTTTTGTGACTGGTAAAAAAATAATTTCCACGGACCTACGCGCTTCCACCCGAGATTTAGCCGCTTTCGGCGACCCAACGCCTGTTAAAATGCCTTCGCACACAACCTAGACATCCTAAGTTAACATGAGTCTGATCGGTGATGGTTGTAACAGACCATTCCAACTCTTATAATCGCCACAAGCTAGCAGGCGTGATCGGTCGTCCGAGCGTTTGGCTTCGGTCGCTGGTCCGTCCGTTCGAACCTACCATCGCCCTCGGCGGAGGGCACCTACCTTGGGCCAGCGGGGCCCAAAACCACGGCACCACTTAGTTGCCTAGGACCGATGTGAACGGCGTAGTTCACGTGCGGTTTTTAACAGCGAGTGTGGCGTCTAACTTCGAAAGGATTTCGTCTATGCAAGCGTTACTCTTAAGCTTGGCGATCGGCGCGACGGCGGCGGGGGCGTCCCCTGCCGAGTCCAACTGGACCACGGACTATGGAAAGGCACTCAAGGAGGCACGCACGGCCGGCAAGCCGCTGATGGTCGTCCTGGAGGACTCACAGACGAGCGAGCAGTCCCGCGAAGTCGCGGAGCTGACCAAGTCCGAGGAGTCGGCCAAGACGCTGGCCAAATACCACCTGTGCAAGGTGGACGTGTCGACATCCGAGGGGAAGCAAGTTGCCAAGGCGTTTGGCGCCACGGAGTTTCCCTACACGGCGGTTACGGACGTTGAGGCCCAGCACATCGTCTATCGTTTGCCTGGCCGCCAGACGGGTCGCGAGCTGACGGGAAAGCTGGCCTCCAACATTGTGCATCGCACCCGCAAGCCGGTGCTCAATCTACTGGAAGGCCGGGGGTTGTTTGCTCCCCCGACCTGTCGCAACTGTCAAAAACAGGCACAGTAGCGAGCGAGTACGACGCTACGCACGGTAAAGACGATGAGCGAGCCTGACGGGGATCATCCCTTCAGGCTCGTTCTCGTTGTAACCTCATGCCAACCGTCACCTCATGCAACCTCGCGGCTGGGTGTTCCGAAACGGTCGTGCCGGCCCTATTCGACGGTGACACTTTTTGCCAGATTCCGTGGCTTGTCGACATCGCATCCCCGCAGCACGGCGATGTGGTAGGCGAGGAGTTGCAGTGGGACGATGGAGACAAACGGTTCGAGAAATTCTTCGACCACGGGCACGTAGATGACATCATCCGCCAGTCGAGCCACGCGGGTGTCGCCTTCGCCGACGACAGCAATCACCGGGCCCCCGCGCGCCTTGATTTCTTCCAAGTTCGACATCACTTTATCGTATACAAAACCTTGGGGGATCACGAAAACAGTGGGAGTGTGCTGGTCGACCAGTGCGATGGGGCCGTGTTTCATTTCAGCGGCGGGATACCCTTCCGCGTGCAAATAACTGATTTCCTTAAGCTTGAGAGCCCCCTCTAGAGCGGTGGGAAAATTGTAATGTCGTCCCAGATAGAGCATGTTGGTAACATCGGCGTACTTTTCCGCGATGCGTTTGACTTCGTCGTGAACCGCCAGCGTTTGCTGGATTTTTTCCGGCAGTTCGTGGAGGGCGTCGATAATACGGCAACCTGCCTCAAAGCTCAGGTGCCGAATTCGACCAAAATACAGCGCGAGCATGGCGAGGACGGCCAGTTGCGAGGTATAGGCTTTGGTCGAGGCGACACCGATTTCAGGCCCCGCATGCAGATAGATGCCCCCATCGGCCTCCTGGGCGATCGAGCTACCGACAACGTTGCAAATCGCCAGCGTCGGATGGCCTTTGCGTTTTAATTCGCGTAGCGCGGCCAGCGTATCGGCTGTCTCACCGCTCTGCGTAATGGCGAACAGAATGGTGTCGCGATCCACGGGAGGGTTGCGGTATCGCAATTCGCTGGCGTATTCCACTTCGACCGGCAGTCGCGCAAATTCCTCGATCAGGTATTCTCCAACCAACGCCGCGTGCCAGCTCGTGCCACATGCGGTCAGGATCACGCGATTGACCTGTCGCAGCTGTTGCGGCGACAGATTCAGACCGCCAAACACGGCGGTGGCATCGTCGTAGCTGAGTCGCCCACGCATGGTGTCCTGCAACGTGCGCGGCTGATCAAAAATTTCCTTCAGCATGTAGTGGGGAAAATCTTCCAGAGACACATCTTGCGACTCCATCGCCAGGTGCTCGATGCAATGCCGCACCTCACCCAGGTCTCGATGCGTGACATTAATCTCATGGGCACGCACCAGTGCGATTTGATGATCCGCTAGATACACAATCTGGTCGGTATAGCCTACCAGCGGCGAGGCATCGCTGGCCACAAAGTGTTCACCGTTGCCAACCCCGATCACTAGCGGGCTCCCCAGCCGCGCCGCCACGATCACATCCGGCCAGCGGCGAAACAGCATGGCCAATCCATACGTCCCTCGCAGCTGCGCCAGCGCAGCAGCTACCGCTGTTAGTAGCGGCTGGTACGGGTCACCGTTCCCCGAGATGGCTTCGTCGTCCCCCTGGCGCAGGTGGAAATCAATCAGATGGGCCACGACTTCGCTGTCAGTGGCCGACTGGAACACGTAGCCCTCGTCCTCCAGTTGCCCCTTCAGGGTCTGGTAATTCTCGATCACGCCATTGTGGACCAGTGCGATGGCAGCATCTCCCCCGAGATGCGGGTGGGAGTTCTCCTGCGTCGCCGCGCCGTGTGTGGCCCATCTCGTATGACCAATGCCAATGCCACCGGCCAGCGGGTGTTGGTCAATGATTTCCGCCAGCGTTTCAATTCGACCTGGTGTCTTGGCGATCTGGAAGCAATGTTCAGGCCCCATCACGGCTACGCCCGCACTATCGTATCCTCGATACTCCAGCCGGCGCAATCCCTCGATCATCACATCTGTCGCTTGCCGCTTGCCGATATACGCCACGATGCCACACATGGTTGCCGAACCTCCCAGGGCCATTCCGAAAATGGAGACCAACCCTCGGGGAATTCCCCCGAGAACTGTATCCGAGCTGGATAGTATTGAGAAACGATGACGGTTAGATGGAGAAAAGGATATCCTTTAATTATACCACACCCGGCGGTCCCGGAGGTCCGACCCGCCGTCCGGCTGACCGATCTGAGCCCCGGCCTGATGGCGCAACCACGAGAACCTTTGCAATTGTTGCGTCTGGAACGAATCCGTCAAACGGACTAGAATCGGCGAAAGCTCAGTGCCCGGTCAACTCGGCGCGTGAAAGAAACAATGAGCCACAGGCCCCCCGTAACTCACCGAGACCCGGAACAGTCGCTGCGGCTAACCCAGTGCCTGGAACAATTCGAGCAGGCCTGGCAAGCGGAGGGGGCGCCCTCCTTGGCAAATTTCTTGCCCCCCCCAGCCGCCAATCCGGAATCGCACGCACTGCGCCGCGAATTGTTGATCGAGTTAATCATGACCGACCTGGAATATCGCTGGCGACAGCGACATCCCATAAATCCAAGAAATGCAAGAGACGCCCTCTCAGAAAAAGTCTCCGCCGGAGTTCAATCCGGGCCATTGGACACCTCCGCGTCCCACGAGTCCCGCCCCACATGTCCTGAAGATCTTCCGCCGCAGCCCTGCTTGGAGGACTACCTACAGCGATTCCCCTGGTTGGGAGGGAGTGAGGAGTTACCGGTTGCGCTGATCGTTGAGGAGTACCGCGTTCGACGGCGTTGGGGGGCGGTACCTACGGTGGCCGATTATCTACGTCGTTTTCCCGCGCAAGAGGCCGAACTCGAACGCAAGCTGGCGGCGCTCAGCGATTCGCAGGAATCGTCGGACCCGCCTCGTGCGTCCAGCGGCTCGGCGCCGCCCGTCGCGGCCCTCGCGGACCCGGTCGCAGGCTGGGCTGACTGGAAGAAAATCGCGGAGCGGTATTTGGCCGATTGCCACGGCCCCCCGCCGCGTCCGGCGATTCACGAGTACTTACCGGAACGACCAAAGGCCTTGCGGCGCTGGCTGCTGGTGGAACTGATCAAGATCGATTTGGCCGATCGATGGGGGCGAGGCGAGGCGCCGCTCCGCGTGGAGGATTACTGCCAAGCATATCCCGAATTGCTTCAGGGGGCGGGCACCACGCCCCCCTGTGATCTGCTTTACGAGGAGTTTGTTGCCCGCCGCGGCGCTGCGGACCCCGTCGCTCCCGCTGAGTACTACGAAAGATTTCCTCACGCGGCGGAATCGCTGAGGCGGCTGTTCAACGCCGCGCTCACTCGATCCTCAGCAACGACTTTTGTCTATCAAAAGGGGCGGCCGAAGCTCAACCTTGGGGATCGCATCGATGACTTTGATCTGATCCGGCCGCTCGGCGAAGGGGCTTTTGCCTCCGTTTATTTGGCCCGCCAAAGATCCATGCAGCGTCTCGTGGCCTTAAAAGTATCCGCGCCACGCGGCGAGGAGCCCCAGACACTAGCCCAACTCGATCATCCCAATATTGTACGGGTCTTTGATCAACGCACAGTGGTCGAGCAGGGGCTGCGACTGTTGTATATGGAGTATGTTTCCGGTGGAACGCTGCACGATGTGGTGCAACAGGTGCGCCGTACAGCACCCGAGCTTCGGTCGGGCGCCCTGTTGTGGGAAGTGATCGAACGCGTCGCGGGAGCGGAGGCCGGTAACGCGCCTCACCTGGCGGTCGCACGGCAATTCTGGAGCCGACGTCCGTGGAGTGACGCCGTCTGCTGGCTCGGCGCTCAACTCGGGACCGCGCTCTGTTACGCGCACCAAAAAGGGGTCTTACATCGCGACTTGAAACCGGCCAACGTCCTGCTGGCTTCCGATGGCACTCCAAAATTGGCCGACTTCAACATTGCCTATAGTTCCAAATTGGAAGGGGCATCGCCTGCGGCCTTTTTCGGCGGCAGCCTCGCTTACATGTCCCCCGAGCAGATGGAGGCATGCAACCCGGATCACCATCGGGAGCCCGACGAATTGGACCCGCGTAGCGACCTTTTTTCGCTGGGCGTTTTGTTGTGGGAATTGATCGATGGACAACGTCCCTTTGCCGATGGTGAGCCCAACGAGGACTGGCAGTCCACGCTACATGTGATGACGGAACGCCGGCGGCGCGGCATCGCGACAGAAGCCCTCGCCCGCTGGCCCACAACCGCGCCGGATGGCCTGCAGGAAATTCTACAGCGTTGTCTGGCGGCAACACCCGAGGAACGCTTTAACAACGGCGAGGACCTCGCCCGGCAATTGCATTGGTGCCTGCAGCCCAACGTTCAGCGACTCATGCGGCCGACGCCAGGCTCCTGGTTGTCCTATGTCCGCCGCAACCCGCTGATAGCATCTGCCCTCGTGGGGGTTCTGCCGAGTGTGATCCTCAGCGCCGTCAGCGTGATATACGATTGGGAATCCATGGTGCGATTCCTGGCGCCCGTCGATTCTCGCTGGGCATTTGCGCAGGTGCTGGCAGCCATCAAGCTCCTGCTCTATGCCACGGGCCTAGCCATTGGTATCTGGAAAGGCCTACCCGTTTTTCGGTCCGTCCAACACCTGGCCCCCCACGAGGACATCGAATCGGTTCGCTGGTGGTCCCTGCGCATGGGCGACCTGGCGTTCTGGATCAACTTGGCCGCTTGGGCCGTTTCCGGAATTATCATCCCCTTGGGCCTCGAACTGCATCCACAGGGTGATCCCTTGCACTTCACCACCTACGCTCATTTTTTCCTGGCCCATCTCCTGTGTGGAACGATCGCCGGAACCTTCGCCTATTTCCTGCTGTTCTTCTTTGGCGTGCGCGTCTTCTATCCAAGATTGTTGGCCGCTGGGACGAATTACCAGCCGATCCCGTTGGATCTCGGACCCCTGCGCAATCGACTGTCCCGCATGGTTGCGGTTGCCTTCGCCGTGCCATTCGTTGCCATGTTCGCGATTTCGTTTGCCGATCTCGAATTCCAGTGGGCTTATGGCGCCATGACCATCCTGAGCGGCATCGTGATTGCCATGGCTCACCGCTTAACACAGAGTATCCGCACGGATCTGGATGCCTTGGCCGACGTTGCCGAACAGACGAACGAACGTACCATCAGTAGTCACGCCTTTCGACATCGCTAGAATTGATGAGGGCCCGCGTCCCGTCCCGCACCATTCAGCCGATCACTCGTCGCGTCGATGACTCCCATAACAACTCGTGGGGATCCGCAGCATCATGCTTGGGCAGTCCGACAGCCAACATGGATCCAAGCGAGTTTGGCATCAGACGGCCCAAGAAATTTCCCAGCCCCAATGCGTCGGCGGCGGCGGCCGTGACGCACCCGAGCAATTGGCTTGGCTCAACCTGCGGATATCGCGCTGCCACCCAACGCAAGTCTTCGAAGACATCCAGATCTGGATTTGAGGCACGAGAGTCGGTCCCCATCGCCACGCGCACACCCCGCTGCAACATCTCGGCCAACGGGTAACTGGGATGGTCGAAATAGGCATGCGTGCGGGGACAGTAGACGACCGATAGCACATCCGCGCGCTGCGCCAGAAACTCTTGTTGTTCGGTATCCAGAAAATTGCCGTGGATCACCAAGGCGCGGTGTCCCATCGAAAGGCGTTCCAGATAGTCTTGGATGCGAGTTCCTCGCGGGATAGCCTCCGGATGCCATGCGTTCACTTCTCGCAGCAGTTCCACCAGCGGCCCCGAGTGATCCGCTAACAACTCCAATTCCTCGCTGGTTTCCGCAAGGTGCATGGCGATCGGGCATTGGTGCTGCGCCGATCGCCCGGCCGCCCATTCCACCAAGCTTGGACCAACCGTGTAGGGCGCATGCGGGCTGACACCGACACGCCATCGTTCTCGCGCCTCCAGATTCGCCCTCAAACCCAAATGGGCGTCGGCGCTCTCCATGAGCGCCGCCTGGCGGTCTGGTGCGAGTCCCAAGAGCTCGCGAAAGCCAACGACATGCAGGGAGGGGACTGCGGAATCATAGGCGGACATCGCAGCGGTATCCCCCGTGAATATATCCCCGACGCCGACAACCCCCGCAGCAAGAGTCTCCTGAATACCTCGCGAAATGCGGTGCGCCATAGGCATCAGATCCGCCTCTCGGCGGCGCGCGATCAACGAACGAATCCACGAAGCGAACGTCCCGTCCGGTCGCGGCAAAGGAGAAACCAAATCGCTGAATTCCAGGTGCGTGTGCGCGTTGATCAGGCCTGGTAAAAGGGCGACGTTGCCCAGGTCGATTTCCTCGGCCACGCTCGAGCGTATGCCAACCTGTCGAATGATTCCCGCCTGGATCGTTACCACGCCATTCGGAATGGGGGGCTGTGTGATCGGAAAAACATAACGGGCGCGGTAGGCTACGGTAGCTGGCTTGGCATGGTCCATTTACGATCCCAACCGCGAGCTCATCCGATCGAAGGCGCGGCCGGCAACGCGCCGTGGTGGGAAATCAAGGCGGGTTGGTCGGCCACTCCCTCCACCGCACGGACTCCACGGAACCAAGCCAACAGGATCAGACTCCCCACCGCCGACATCAACAGTAGGGACCAGTGAAATTGATATTGGCC
>SXHS01000053.1 GCA_005773145.1 Planctomycetaceae bacterium
GTTCGCCGCGACGTCGTCGAAGATCGTGAAGTTCGGGAACTGCTGGACGGCCTTCGCCACGTCGTTGAAGACCTCGAGGTTCTTCCGTTCCGTTTGCGCCAATCACCGTCTAGATCAGCGTCCAACTCCACGACTTCGGCCGGATAGCCTGTGTGTTCCACCACGAAGTTGATCAAGAAGGTTTCCAGATCGCCCAGGTCAGCCGCAGCCGGCGTGTTTGTGTCCGGCGTCTGTAGGGACGCTGGCGTGGCGACCGGCGCCGGAACCATCACGGGTGCCACCACGGCTGGCATCGGCGGCACACTCGGCGCAACGACAGCCGTTGCCGTAGGTCGTTGCGTTTCGGTCATGCGGATCGCTGGGGAAGCCGGAGTGGCGACACGCGGCGAGGCGGGTGGCGCGACTACGGAGTGTCGCGAAGGGGCCGACGCTGGCTCGGCGTGCGATGTGCCATTGGCGCCATTCCCAACGACCCGACTGGGTGGCAAGGAAGGTTTGGCGGCAGGTTCGGCGGCTGATGCGTCGGCCGTCTTTTGGGCGGCCAGGCGCAGCTTGTCTCGCCTTCGTGCCGTGGCGTCAAAGTAGAGAATCTCCCGCGCGGATTCGTTGGGCTGGGGTGCGGCCGCTGTCACGATCGTTGTCTCCCGAGAAGTTGCTAATGGTTTGTCCCAAACCCCCGTGCATTCGAGCAGAGCCTGGACATGCCACAACTGCTCAATGCCAGGTCGTTTGGGATTATCGCAAGCAATCACATCCGCTGTTGGGCCGAGGATACGTCGATTGATTTTTGTCAGCGCCTGTTGCGGCCCGACTTCCAGCATGATCGTCGGAGCGTCCGCCGCGATGGTGCGGATCATTCGCTCATAATGAATCGGCATCATCATGTGCTGGACAAGGCCAGCGCGAATATCATCGGGCGCATGCAGAACTCGATTCGTGACGGCCGTCATGAACGGCAAGCGAGGCGGCTGCAACCGGACATGGGCCAAAGCCCGTTCCAGAGCGCTGGCCGCGTGGTGCATATGAGGTGTGTGATAGGGGCAGGGGACGGCCAAAAGTCGCGATTGGTGTCCTTGTTGTGTCAGCAACTCGCTGAGTTGTGCGATCGCAGCTTGAGAACCACCGACAACCAATTGGTCCGGTGCATTGTAATTGGCAATGTAGACCGCTTCGCAGAGGGCATTGCCCAGGCCTTCGATCACCGCTGCCGGGGCTGATGTCGCCAGCATGGCCCCCTGGCCACCATTGGCTAGAATGGCATCCGTGCGATAACGAGTGACTTGCAGGGCCGTTTCGAGATCCCAGGTGTTCGCGGCCCACAGGGCTACGTACTCGCCATAGCTATGCCCCGCGCAGAGATCCGGCTGAATACCTCGAGCGCGAAGGGCCGCCATCATCAATTGGTCCGCCAAGAGCATGACCGTTTGCGTGGCCCATACGTCTTGTCCCGCAGCGCCCGATTCGCTCCAAGCCATCTCGGCAAAGGTGGGGAGTTGCAGGCGACGCATGACCGCATCCATGCGATTCAATTCCTCTTGCACCTTGGGCATCTCCTGCACCAACTCGCGGAACATGCCGGCATATTGCGAACCCTGACCCGGAAACAGCACGGCAACCCGTGGCGTTCTCGCGTATCGCTGGCGAGCGTAGATTCCCTTGGCTTCCAATACAGCGCGACCAGCTGGGTCGAAGGCCTGTCGGGAGGCCAACTTAAGAAGTTCATGCAAACGCTCAGCAGAATCGGCGACGAGGGCCACGCGGGTGTGATCGCTGGGCAAAAACGGCTGCTGGCTTGCCCGGACAAATGCCGCGCCCGGATCCTGTTGTGCCATCATCATCTGCTGTTGGACATCCGCCGAGGTGGAGCCGCCGAAGCGGCAGATGCGCCACTCAACGGATGAATTCGAATGTACTGTTGGCGTCTTGCTGCCTCGTTCGACGATGGCATGAAAGGTCACGCCATTATGGGTCGAGATCACCGCGCTTGCTTCGCAGGAGTCGGTAGTTGCCGGGGCCAATGGCGTGCGTGTCCGCGTCGTCGCGAGCAATGAGCTGCGTTGGATGGCGGGCGTGGGGACTTCGACCCCGAAGGTGGGGGGCACCTCACGATGATGAATTTCCATGGTCGCCTTCAAGAGCGAGACGATACCCGACGCACCCCCGGTGTGGCCGATCTGCGTGATACCCTCGCTCACCAATAAGGGCGTGGAGCGACCCGCAGCCAAATGCATGGACTCGAGTGCCCGCATTCTTTCTTCATCGGATTCGCGACACCCGGTGCCATCGATTTCCAACACCGTCAACTCGTTGAGTGGAACCGCCGCGCGTTCCAGCGATCGCTGGACCGCCATCTGCATGGAGACCGACGCCGATGTGTGGTGCGCCACACCGACACCGCGAATGATGGCATGCACCCGGTCACCATCGCGTTGGGCATCCGCCAGTCGCTTCAGCAACATCACGCAGACGCCTTCACCGGGGACGTAGCCATTGCCCTGGGAGTCCAAGAGGGAGTGTGGTGTTTTCTCGGTGCAGAGAATGCCGGCTAGAGCCAAACCCTCATAGGTCGGACGTCCCATGCGTCGCTGACCGCCAGCACAGAGCACCATGGTGTTGTCACCCGACACGAGCATGTCGATAGCGGAACTCAACGCAGCCATGGAGGAGCTACTACCGCAATCAATGGCGGCTGCACCTCCCATCAAGTCCCACGATTTGGCGATGCGCGACGCCAATGAGCTGGTGCTGAAACTTCCTGTCTCATCAACCAAGGCGGGCCAGCGCTCTAAGAGCAAATCGGTGAACCGCGTCGTAATCTGGCGAATTCGATCCGGCGACATACCTCGCACCGTGAAGATATCGGTCAAGACTTGCGTCATTTCCGGTATCCGCAGCCCCATTTGCAATTGGAATGAGAAGTCGCCGCCGAATTCCGTCCCGACCACGACTCCCACGCGTGAGCGATCAAAAGGCTTCTCCCGATAGCCGGCATCGGTCATGGCTTGGTCGGCTGCGTCCAACAGCATGAACTGCAAGGGATCTGCCTGCGCGATCTGTTTGGGAGGCAACTTATGGAGCCGCCAATCGTACTCAAAATCGGTAATGTAACCCCCGAGCGTGGTTGGGCTCTGAAAGGGGACGACGGTGGGATCGGACAAGTTGAGTCCTGCCGGCCAGCGATGGAGTGGGGCCGCAGACTTAGGGTCACGTCCCGAGCAGAGCAACTCCCAGAACGCCGCAGGGGTCGGGGCACCGGGGAGGATACACCCCATGCCAATGACGGCAATGTCGTCGGCTGGTTGGCGAGTCCCCTGAGCGCCGTCTGAGTCGCGCGGCGCCTGGGCCGAGACCGATCCATAGAAATTTCCTTCCCTTGCCTGCACGAGCGAGGGAACAAATTCATCCAGCACCACATGCATGTTCAGGCCGCCGATACCAAACGCATTGACCCCGGCGCGGCGAGGCCCGCCGTCGGCTGGTGCTTGCCACGGCTCGGGTGCCGTCGGCACATATACCGTTGCCTGGTCCCAATCCACCTTTGGATTGAGCTGTCGAATATTGATCGCTGGGGGAATCGTTTGATGCTGCATCGCGAGGATCGCCTTAATCACTCCGGCGATACCCGCGGTCTCCAGCGTGTGCCCGATGTTGGCTTTCACGCTGGTGATGGGGATCTTAACACCTGGCGGGAGATGATCCTTGAGGACTTCGCTCAAGGTCGTCAATTCGGTTGCATCCCCCAACTGAGTCGCTGTCGCATGCGCTTCGAGATATTGCAGGCGGCCGATTTCCACGCCATCACGATAGGCATGTTGCATCGCCGCAACCTGTCCTTCCTTGCGGGGCGCCCACAGACTCTTGCCACGACCATCGGATGCCACCCCAAGCCCTCGCACGACCGCTTGAATGGGATCTCCATCCGCCAAAGCGCGATCGAGTGTTTTCATCAGCAAGGCCACATAGCCCTCGCCACAGATCAAGCCATCGGCTTCGGCGTCAAACGGTCGCGATCCCGTGGCGCTCATCGCTTGGGCGTGCGCGAACAAGACCAGCGAATCCCCCTTGCAATCCGAGGCGCCACCGGCAATTGCCATGTCCACCCGTCCGGTTTGCAGGGCCCGCGCCGCCAGCAGCATCGCCTGCAGCGACGAAGCACAGGCCGAGTTGAGGGCCAGATAGGGCCCCGTGAGACCAAACGCCTTGGTGATCGTCCCCGCGATCATGCTCGTGGAGACATCGGGCGAATCGACCTGACGATGCGGAAGGCGGGAACCAATTCGCTGCATGAAGGCTTGCAGCACGGCCTGTTGCTCGTCCGCCGATAGGCTGCGAAATTCGTCGACATCGTGCAATATTCCTGCTGCCTCTTCGAGGCATGCGGCATACGTGTATTGGCCGGAGAGGATGCTCCCCTGCGCATGCCCGATGAACACGCCCGTATTCCGCAACGGAAGCGCGAAGGGGTCCATGCCCGCCTGGCGACACGCGGCTGCGGCCGCCTCACACATGCGAACGTGGGCGATGTCCACCGATCTTTCCAGCTCAATCGGGAGGGGACAAATCGTGCGATCCAGCGGACGATCCGAAACGAGCGCGCCGAGTTTCGAATAGGTCTTCCCGCGTACCCCCTTGCGGGGATCGAAGTAGAGCTGCTGATCCAGGACGTCTGCCGGCAACTCCCGCACCGCGCTCCGTCCCTGCACGACCAAATCCCAAAACTCAGCCAGGTTGTCAGCGCCGGGCAAACGGCAGCCCATGCCGATAATCGCCAGCGGAATCGCACTGTAGTCGGAAGTTGATGTCATTCCAAGCACCTATTAATCAAAGCGGCATCGCCACCAAACATCGAATTTGAACCGCGCGACCGGACGTAATCTGTCAGGTCGGAGAAGCGAATCGGGCGAGCGAGCGGGACTCGGCCGCCGAGTCCATCAGCTGTGCAAGAATCGCTGCCAGTTGTGAGGGGGACGACGTGTTCCCTTCGACCAGCACTCTTCCCCGACGGACAGCCTCTTCCACTGTCAGGCTGCCATCGGCCAATCGGGCAAATGTTTCGCTATTCAGGTAACAATGGGTTTGGCTCTTTCCATCGGCCCCCATTTCGACCCCTACCAAGCGTCCCCCTTGCAGTAGGAGCTGCCATTTCCCGCCGCCACAGCCATTGATCTGGAGCGTCACTCGGCTCGCGCCGTCATGATCCCCCGTCGACACCTGCATGGACCGCTCGGAGTTCGTCAGCCAACGATCGAAGAATCGGTGCTGGTCGAATGGCTTGTCCACCTTCACGTACTTGGGAGTCGGGAAATTGTTCTCGACCGGCCAGCGGGCCACGCGCATCAACAGATCGAAATCCATCGTGGGGCACGGCAATTGCGGAAGGGCTCGCTGGGAGTTGGTCAAGTCGAAAATCGGATCATCGCGCCAGTGGGACTGATAGATCAGCAATCGATCGTGAAAGAGTTTTTCGTAAACATCTAGCTCGTCCGAACGAAGCGGCGTCGAGTTCGGCTTTTTGCCATATCGCAACATGGCTTCTTGTACGATCGACTGAAAAAGCTTCACGCTAACCGGCTGTGGAGCCGCCAGGTGATAGGTCTCGCCGTGGAGTTCGGGGTGAGTGATCACGTGCGCCATTGCGGACGTCAGCCAATCCACGGGAACAAAATTCTTTCCTTCATTGCCGCTCAACCCCAGTCGCTGAAAAAAACGCTCGTTCATTTCCGCTGGTGGAATCGTGCCGGCAAATGAGTGGGCCAATTGCAATGGGAGATAGAATCCATGAAAATTGGACGTGAACCCGGTGCGAGAATCGCCAATCACGCTGGCAGGACGAAAGATCGTTGTCTGCTCGAATCCGGAAAATTCACGCAACATTTTTTCCGCGAGCAGCTTGCTCTCTTCGTAGACATTTCCTAACGTCTGACCAACATCCAACTCGTCCTCCCGCACGCGTCCCGTACGCAACCCGCAGATGTAGGCGGTTGAGACGTGATGAAAGAAACGCACCCCCGATTGTTGGCAAAAATCGAGCATATTCCGCATCCCATCGACGTTGGTACGATGCGGTTCGCCACGACTGTCCGGGCGAAAGACCATGGCAGCGGCACTGTGTACGACCGTATCGACATGGGATTGAACCCACTGGACATGCGGCGTTGACAAGCCGAGCATCGGCCCGTTGACGTCCCCTTGTAGGATGACGGGACGGGGGAGCAATCGCCCCTGCTCCGCCTCCCAAGGGGCCAAAACGGCTTCCAAACGATCCTCGGCGGACTGCAGGCGACTGGGACGCACCAACACAGCCAGGGGGACATCCGCAGCCAACAATTCTCGCAATAGATAACGTCCAACGAGACCAGTGACACCGGTCAGCAGGTGATAAGCCATGATGAAGAACCAAATACGTCAGGGCCAGCCATGGCCGGAAAGCGGCAGTTCCCAACGGGACTTTTCGCCGCAACCTTCATGCTATTTGGAAGCCTGGGTGGGTTCAATTATTTTCGCTGAGATTGTCGATTAATCCGACAAGGCAATTGCGCCAGCTCATGACAATCGCTGCAATCAGGGCAATCGATACGGTCGGTCGTTGAGCGATCGAGAACTGGCAAGCCGCCTATTCGTATTGGAGTGCGGCCAACAAATCCATGCGCGCCGCCCGCTCCATGGGGCCACGACTCGCCAGAAAAACGACGAGCAACACGACCGGGATCATCGCGAGGAACAGACCTGGCGACAATGCAAACGGTACCGTGTAGCCCAAGAGCGGCTGCATGCAGCGACGAATGACGAAGGCCGTATTAATTCCAGTGATGGACCCGACCACCAAGCCGATGATCCCCATGATGGTCGACTGAGCGAAAATCATGATGCGCACCTGGCGGCCCGTCATGGCCAAGACTCGCAATAAGCCAATCTCGTGCGTTTGCTCCAACACGTTCATGGTCATGGTGTTGGCAATTCCCAAGGTCGCGACCAAGAAGCCCACACCCAAAAGGCCCCACAGGCCCCAAAGAACGCCCTGCGTGAGGCTATCCACCAGTCGGCTGATGTCGGCGAAGGAATGCACTAAGAGCCCGTGCTCTCGACCAACCAGGTTCAAGCGCCGCTCCAGCTCGGACCTGAATGCGCTTTCCGCCTGCACGATGAATACGTCCGCCCCTTCGACGGCGAACAGCTGGGCGGCCGCCGTTCGCTCCATAAACACCATCATGCCGCCGTGAAGATACTCGACGGATGTTCCTGCAACCTTCAACGTCTGCACTCCGCCGGGAAGTTCTACGGCAATCGCATCCCCCACCGCAATGCCGTTCCTCTGAGCCAACACCGAACCAATCACGACTTCGCCGGCCCGTAAGCGGCGCATGACGGCATCCGGTTCACCATTCGACAGATGCAGCGGCAGGCGATCCGCCTGCGTGACGTCACTAATGACAACCAAAGCCGGTTGCTTGCCAATCCGGGCGCTGACGAGGCGTAACGTGTTGATCTGCAAAACGCCTGGCAGGCCGCGCAATTGTTCGCCGATGGCATCCGCCATGGCGACCGTGGCACCAGCCGCCGGGTCGGTTACCATGCTGCGAATAAAGAAATCGCCCGCCATCGTCCGCCGATGCCATTGCCGCACATCATCCACATGGTTCACGATCGTGGTCCCTAATCCGGTCGCGGTGGCCACGGCCATGCTTAAAACACCAATGGTTAGCCCGCTGCGGGCACGATGTTGGAGTAACTGCTCTTTGGCAAGTTGCATCTCCACCGCGCGACGTCGTCGGAGGACCAGGGCAACGACTTCCGCCAGAGGGCGCAGCAAGGCCGGAAGTATCAGGGTGAATGAGGCCATGAACAGCCCCCCCAGTGGCACCACAGCGCCGATGGGCAACCAGTCGACGCCGCGTAGGGCCAGCGCCAAGCCCGCGCCGGAGAGACTGGCCGTCAACACGCCAACAACGGCGAGCCAACCGATCATGCGCGGACTTTCGATGCGCCGTACTCCTCGCATGGCCTCCAAGGGGGTCACGCGACCAGCCAGTCGTACGGGGAGGCAACTCCCAAGCAGGGCCACGCCCGGCCCCAAAACGGCGGCCCACAGCAGCGGAACGATGTTCCAATGAAACGGGGGAGGCTCCGCACCCCGCAGGTGGGCCATCGCCAACGACAACAGCCACGCCCCCCCCAAACCCATCAGACAGCCAACGGCAGTCCCGATCGCCCCCAGCAACAGCCCTTCCGCTGCGATTAGGCACATCGTCTGACGGCGTGTCGCCCCAATAGCGCGCAGAATCGCCAATTCGCGTTGGCGCTCACTGACGTTCATCAAGAACGTGTTCAAAACAATGAACACCGCAAGGATCACGGTCATCAGGCTGGCGAATTGCAATCCCTGCTCTGCGTTCAAGAACGCCTCCTGCCCAAACTGCTGACGCTCGGCCGGCGGTTTTACGTCCAGAGTCGCTGGCAGAACTTCGGCGATCGCACGCTGCACAAGAGCGACGTCGGCACCCTCGGCGAGCCGGATGGCAATGCGGTCCACCTGCTGCAATTTTCCGAAGTGTCGCTGGGCGGACTCCAGAGGCAGATACACCGTGCCGGCCTGTCGAAATTCACCTAAACCGCGCGCACGCACCAGTCCCACAACCGTGAATTCGCGTGCCCCGCGCCGCGTCAGCAAGCGCACTTTTTGGTCGACGGAAATGCCGAGTCCGTCAGCGATTCCTTGTTCTAAAACCAGTTCCCCCTTCCCTCGGCAGAATCGGCCACTCTCAAGCTGCAGCTGCCGATCCACCGCGTCTTGCGGAGAGTCCAGGTTCGTGGTCAGTAGTTGCAGTCGCTTCCCCTGGGCGAACAATACCGTGAAGCGGCGCAGTTGCGGTACGGCAGTGACCACACCGGTAATCTGCTGTACTTGATTGACGATCGCCTGGTCGAATGGTTGCTGAACATGCCCCGCCACCTCCAACGGGGCATTCCCAGCCACGACATCCCGCATCTGTCGATAGGCGGCGCGCGTATTACCAATCGCCGATTGGACCGCCACGATGGCCGCGACACCAATCACGATGCTGCAGAGCGTGAGCCAAGTGCGGCGCGGACGACGCGACATCTGCCGAATGATGAGGGCCATCAACAATCGCATGTGCCGCTCACTTTACCGGCATGGATTGGGGAATGATCGCCTGGGCCGGTGTCTGCCGCACCGTTTGCTCAATGCGACCGTCCCGCAGTTGGACCACGCAATCGGCCGCAGCCGCCAGACTGGCCTCATGGGTTACCAGGACGAGCGTGTGATGCTGGTCATCCACCAGCCTCCGCAGCAAATCCGCGATCTGCGCGCCTTGCCGGCTATCGAGGTTGCCCGTCGGCTCGTCCGCCAGCAGTACGGTGGGCTGAATGGCCAAGGCCCGCGCGATGGCCACCCGCTGCTGCTCTCCGCCCGATAACGCTCCGGGCACATGGGTCCGGCGATGCGTCATTTCCACCAGGTCCAGGGCCTCCAACGCCCGCCGCCGCGCGGTCGCGGCCGGTACATGGTCCAGCCGCAAGGGCAATGCTACGTTTTCCTCGGCGGATAATAATGGAAGCAGGTTGAAGGCCTGAAATACAAAACCGATACGTTGGCGCCGTAACAGGGTGCGCTGGTCGTCATTCATGCGGGCCAAATCGGCCCCTTCCAGCTCAATGCGGCCCGAATCGGGCGCCTCCACCCCCCCCAAGAGGTATAGGAGTGTACTCTTGCCCGATCCCGAAGGGCCCGTAATCGCCACGAACGTGCCCCGCTGGACCGCTAATGACACGCCGCGTAATGCTTCGACACGCAACTGGCCCACGCGGTAAGAACGAGCGACGTCAACGGCTTCGATGGCGATCATTCATTCAGTATAATCACGGATCGCCGGCCGCCTCTAAAATTCACTACCCCAGGCCGATGGTTTTCGGGATGCGGATGGCCGACCATCCCGTGGGTGTTTCCCGCTTAGCGGGATCGCGATTTGGAACCCGGCTGCTTGGCCATCTGACGAGGCATTTCCACCACAAAGAGTTCGGGGTCGTCAATGATCCACGGGGTGGACCAAGTCCTTCCGTCGTCGCGGCTGAGCACATTGAAGAAAAATGTCTGAAAGCGGATGGCTTGAAATCCGTAACAGTATTCGGATGCCAAATGGTCCGCTTCCGTGAGCGGGTCCACTCCCGGATGGGCATAAAAGTGCACTTGTCCGTCCGGCGTCACGGACATACCCACGGTCCACCACCCGGACTGCGTGATGTTGGGTCCACGGAAATCGTGACCGCTACGGCGAGCACGGATCACCAGATGGGCGCTATCCTCGGGACGTCGCGAACCGGACTTGCCTTGAAACTGAAAGAAGATACCAGGCCAATAAGCCTCGGACCCCTCGCCGCGATTCCCCTTGAGATCCAAGCGAAAGGCGAACGACGTCCCATTCCGTCTCTCCCACTCCTCGAATTCCGGTACGAAAACACGCGCGACAACGCTGGGGGTGCGCTGCACCGACAGGTAGCCTCCCAAGTGCTCGGTCGCGTTGGCCATCAAGTCGTCCTGTTGTTCTTCCCAGCTATGCTGTCCGGGCACGCCCGACCTCATCGTTCGCATCAACAACGCGCCGGTGCTCCCCTCCAAGCCACCATCGGGGGTTGGCACGCGCCGCAAGAGATCGGGCGTGCCGCGATGCGGGCCTTCCACCCACAGACGGTTGGCGGAGAGGCCAAAGGGTCGACGCTCGTAGTCGTCGATATTCCGACTGCTCTTGGGAAGATTTGGCGAGTACTTCCAATCGTCGGCTTCGAAGTCATCGGCAACCTCGCTCAGCTTGATGCCAGTACCCGGCACAACCGGCTTGGCAGCCAACGGAGCGAAGCAACTGAAACACAAGGAGGCGAGTATCAAACCACGCACCCATACGACACCAGCGACGGGGAGTCGATCGTACATGCCCCACATGGCGAATTCCTTACATCCGTGTGAACGCACCGCTAGAAGCGGCTAAGCCCGTAGGCCGGCGGCAAACTGGGAATGAGACCAACCGGACTAGGTTGCTAGCAGGCATTCCATTGCGTGTCAGCAACCCATGCTGCACTCTATGCCTATCGGTTGCGCAGCGTGCGCTGATTTACCGAATTTGTGCACAATATCTCTATCCGGGGCAACGGCCCATAACCACCGCTGGCAGGCCGTTACGAGTCCGAGCCAAACAAGATATTGGCCGTGACGCCAACCACCAACAACAGAAGTAACGTGATGACGCCAATACCGATCCAAGATTCCAACATGGTGATTCAAAACTCCCTAATCGCGGTACGGCCGATGGTACCGGCCGCACCGCACATGAATGCTACGAGGACCTTTCGTCACAAGCGGTTACGATTGTTTGAGCACGACGACCAGCGTGACGCCACTCCGCTTCAGCCGAATGCGAACGCCTTGGTTCAACGCATCGGCCGTCAGCAGCCTGGGCACATCGGCCGCTTTCGCCACGGGTTCACCGGAGATTGCCACGATCAAGTCGCCGACACGGATGCCCGCCCGCTGGGCCACGCCCCCGCGTTCTACATCCACAACAACCGCACCCGAATCATCGCGAATCTGTAGCTGTTCGGCCAATTCGGCTGTTAGATCCTGCACAGACAAACCCGAATCCGCGACGGTTGTCTCTTCGGGCTCGGGCTCGGTCTCCGGCTGCGCGCCGCGGCCGAACCTTGTCAGCATTTTTTCGTCTAGAAGTCCCAACGTCACGCGCAGAGAAACCGCCTTACCGTCGCGGATCACTCGCAAGTCGACCGACGTCCCTGGAGCGAAGGCTGCGACCGCCGTTCGCAATTGGCCAGCGCTCGTCATAGGCTGGTCTTGGAGTCGGACTACGATATCCTCCGCTTGCAGGCCCGCCTTTTCGGCCGGGCTATCCGGCATCACGCCGCCAATCACAACTCCCGAGTCGGCCGCCACACCGAAGGTCTTCGCCATGTCCTCGGTCAGATCTTGAATCTGCGCGCCCAGCCAACCGCGTTCAACGTGGCCATCCTTGACAAGAGTGTTGGCGATATTCCGCGCCGTATTGACCGGTATGGCGAATCCGATCCCCATGTAGCCGCCGGTTCGCGAGGCAATAGCCGTGTTGATGCCAACCACCTCGCCCTGCAAGTTCACCAGCGGCCCACCACTGTTACCCGGA
>SXHS01000054.1 GCA_005773145.1 Planctomycetaceae bacterium
ACTGACCATGCGTACGCTCAGCAATCGACCGTTGGATGCCGACATCACGTACGGCGGTCCGCCATTCCGCCGATGCCTCGTCGACGGAGAAGCGAACTTCGCGCACACCGTGATCCACAGGATCCTCCACGCGTATGCGATGTTCCCCCGCACCCGTGGCTGGAATTCTAGCCTCGTAGATGCCGGGACGTAAAAAATTGAGCGTAACGGTCCGTTGTGTTGGTGGTTGCGTGGCCCCACTTGCATCGCCACCAAATTCCCAGGTGCCAGTCAGCATGGGCGTGCCTTGAGCGGTCAGAGGTGTGTAATTCTGGTCGTAGGCCTCGACCGTCAGCACCACGGTTTCTTCCGATCGATAGCGGGGACGATCGGTATGCACCGTGAAGCGTTTCTCGCTCCCCAATGCATGCGACAATCCGAGGTAACTGATCAATTGAGACCAAAACTGTCGGTAGTAGCGTTCTCCGTAACCTCGTCGGAGTCGCCACATTTCGTCGCAGGCAAAATACACCACCTTGCCGCCGCGCGTGCCGTACGGTCTCATGGCCAATAACGGTTGTGGTTGCGTACCATCGGCGCAACGATCTTGCGGGTGGACGGCCAGTGCCGTGGCCAAGGGATGCAGTCGTGCCGACGGTTGATACCAGGCCAGATCATCGAGCGGTGGCCAACCGAGGTTGGGAGCATTGGGTTGGCCGTCGCCCAAACGCATGAAGTCCACCTGGGCTGCCTCGGGAGTGAGCTGCCAACGGAAGGGGCCGGAATCTTTCACCGTCGACTTGGGATCGACAATCACGGGCAACATCTCAGCCAGGGGCGTATCGAGCAATTGTTGTGGTCCAAAGCGAGGGCCCCCCAATACGATCAAGCCGCCACCGAATCGACCAACAAACTCCTGCATCAGCTGACCAAATCGCGGGCTTAGGCGATCCCCTGGCATGTCTCCCAGTATGACCACATCGTTCGCGAATAGCTCGCGTCGCGTTGGTGTGAGAGACGTTGTGAAGAGAGGGTTATCCTGGCGAACCGTGAGATCGGATGAGTCCAAGTACGTGCGAAACCCGCGCATGCCTATCAAGGGGTCGCGGTGAAATACCTCCTTGACAAATCGCCATTCCCAGCCGGGTTCATAGGCAACGTAGAGCAATCGCAAGAAGTCATCAATAACCACGATCTCCCGCTGGGAGACATTATTTTGCGTGAGGGATTCCCCACCCAAGGACGCGACTTCGGCGACCAGCTCGAATCGCCCCGCATCATCGGGCGTCCAGGTAAAATCGACCATCTCCATAGGGGCAGACAATTTGAATTGACGTTCGTCAATGAGCTGGCGACCGAGGCTTAGTCCTGAGGCCGTCCCTTGCAAGGGCCTGGCCAACAACCGCACGGTCACTAACTCACCGTCCGCGCCCGATTGCGTCAGGTTCACACGAATCCCTCCCCCCTCGCCCCGCTTCAGTCTTGGTGGTGGTTGCAATTCCAGCGCGACGTCGCGCGTGGTGGAAGGCCCAAGGCCGACGGTGTAGATCGGCACCCCCAAACGTTCCGCCGGTGCGGTCGGACCAGCGGGTTCTAGCGGAGACACTCCGGCGTTCTGTACGAAGTCGCTGAGGAGAATCACCGCAGCCAGCGGAGCACGGCGCGACTGCTGCGCCAGGTCGCGGAGTGCCGCGCCCAATGCGGTTACCTGTCCGCTCGGCCGATAAGCATCGGCGCATGAGGCACCGTTCGTCGATTCCGCTAACAGTCGGTGGACCTGGCTGGTGTGCGTACCATCAAACACAAACCATTCCACTGCACATGATTTTTCCAGCAACCGTTTGGGACCGAGCACCGATTGCGGCGACGCGAGCGCCGCTCGCACATAGTCGGACCGGGCCCGTTGTACCGTGTCGGCGTCCGTCGTTGAGGTCGACTTAGGTTCCCCTGTCATGGCGGCCATCAGTTCCCGATCCTGTTCCGCTGTCCATGTATCGCGGATCTGCATACTTTCGGAACCGTCCAGCAGCACGTAGAGCACCGGTTGTATTTGTTGGGTCAACGTAAGTTGGAGCACTGGATCGGCCAGCGCGGCAATCAAGACCACGAACAAGAGGCTACGACTGCACGCCAGAATCCAACGCACCAGACGCGGACCACGCGGTTGGAAACGCAGGTAGGCCGTGATGACTGCCGCCGTCAGAAACGCAATCGCGAGCAGGGCCCAAAAGAGGCCGGTACGTACCCACGGTGCTTGAAAGACGACGTGTAGTGAGTCCCAGGCGGAAGTCGCGGGATCCAGTCCCAATAGCCAAGCCATTACGCGATGCATCATGGGGCCGCTCGTCCCTTCTCAAGCTGGCTGGCACGCCACTCGGGTCGCACCACCAGCCAGCCTTCGAAGACCAAGAGCCCGAGCACGCTCAGCAACAACAGTTGCCAAATGTGTCGACTGCCAGCCATCGTGCCGGCAACTGGTAGATTTTCATGACTGCCAAACTGGCGTACCGGCATGCCCGCGATAAATTGCCCCGGCGGCAATTCCGGCCTCTTTGTCAGAAC
>SXHS01000055.1 GCA_005773145.1 Planctomycetaceae bacterium
CAGGAATTGAACCACCTTGGCCACAGCGTAGGTCAGCTGCTGAACAGTAGCCGGCGCCCTGGCAGCCAGCACGAAATAGGCCAAGGTAACGAGAGTGGGTAGCACGATGGCGAAGCCCACGGCCCAGAAGTCGCGAGTTCTCGCTGCCGGCTGGTCCATGCTTCTGTCCTAAGGGAAAGAGTTGCCCAACATCCCGAGCGAAGACCGTTCAACAAGTAGTGGTGGCTTCCAGCCGCCATTGAAGCATATCTTAAACGGCGGCTGGAATCCATCGGTTATACCCTGCCGAGGGAAATCGTCACTACCGACGCACCGGAACACTCTCTCGGGCCCGTGTATGAACGATTGCGGCTGCCGCATGGCTCGGTCTGTTGCGATGTGCTGGAACCTGCCACAGCTTGTTCGGTGCATCACGACTTGAGTCTGCCGGAAAGCTGTCTGATTTACGATGTGTCGATGGAACGTGGGCCTCGACGGGGCCCAGAGCCTGGGAACAAGCGGCCCATCAAAAAGATCCGTCACGGCGTTGCCTGCCAGCGGCCTCATCGCGTACGCTGGGCAGTCACCAGAAATGAGAATCGGTTATGACACCGTTGGACGTTGAGGTCGTGGTCATCGGAGCTGGGGCGGCGGGACTCGTCGCAGCCGAGCGTGCCGCTTCGCGCGGACGAAGAACCCTGCTGCTGGAGAAAAACCGCAAACCGGGTGTTAAAATCCTCATCTCGGGGGGCACACGCTGCAATTTGACCCATGCCACGGATCGGCGCGGAATCGTCGCCGCGTTTGGAAAGCAGGGCCGCTTTCTACATTCGGCCTTGGCGGCCCTGTCGCCGCAGGATTTGGTCGGATTGGTTGAGGCCGAAGGGGTCGCCACCCAGGTCGAGGCCCACGGCAAGATCTTTCCCTGCAGCGGCCGCGCCGCGGATGTGTTGGCCGCCTTCGTCAACCGTTTGCAGCGCAGCGGTGCCACGTACGGCATGGAAGAATCCGTTCTCGACATTCGCCCGATGGATCGAGGCTTCGAGGTGAAAACATCTCAGCGGACGATCCATGCCGCGCGAGTCGTGGTGGCGGTGGGTGGGCAATCCTATCCCAAATGCGGCACCACCGGTGATGGCTATCGCTGGGCGGAACAGCTGGGGCACACGCTGGCCCCCACACATCCCGCGCTCACCCCCATCACAACCGACGCCCCCTGGCGCCCGGACCTGCAAGGGGTCACGATCCCGGACGTTGAAGTCGGTCTCTATCCTTTGGAGTCACCAGGGCAGGGGCGACCCATGGCGCGTGGCCGCGGTTCATTTCTGTTCACGCACTTCGGCGTTTCTGGTCCCGTCGCGTTGGACATCAGTCGCGAAATTAGCCATCACCCACAGCCGCGCTCACTGTGCCTTTTGTGTGATTTTCTACCGAACCAGCGTGCGGAAGCCACCGATCAGCAACTGCGCGACGGCGCTGGGAGCCAATCGCTGGCACGATCGCTACCCGCTACCCTCCCACGACGATTGCTGGAAACACTGCTGCTCTTGCAACGCATCGACGGTGGAATGCGCATGGCCGAACTGCGAAAGGAAGACCGTCAACGCGTGATCGCGTCCCTCCATCGATTCCTCATCCCGGTCTCGGGTACTCGCGGCTATCAGAAAGCGGAGGTAACGGCTGGTGGTGTGGTACTGGAGGAAGTGGATTCACGCACCATGGAGAGCAAGCGAGTCCCCCATTTGTATTTTGCCGGCGAGGTCCTGGACCTGGACGGCCCGATTGGCGGTTATAATTTCCAGGCGGCGTTCAGCACCGGCTGGCTGGCCGGGCTGCACGTGTAAAGATCTCAGGCGTGCCGGACTCAGGCGTGCCGGACTCAGGCGTGGACGTGTCGCAACTTGCTCACGCGGCCGGTTTCCACCCATTCGGCAACTAGAATATTGCCCTCTTTGTCAAAACACGCGTCATGAGGATGCACAAATTTCCCCGGTCGCCAAAGGGAACGCTGGGATCGCATTTTGAGCCCTTCGAGCGCTTCGGCCCGCCAGGCCGGATCCTCTCCCAACTGGGTCAGAACCTGATTGTCTTGGTCCAACATCGTGATCCGGCAATGCAGATCGGGAACGAGCATCACCTTCCCACGGATGTCGATGTCCGCCGGGAACAAAAAGCCTTCTAGTTTGCTGAGGAATTTTCCTTCGAGATCGAAGAATTGCAATCGCTTATTCGCTCGATCGCAAACAGCAATCTTAGGCGTCCCATCACGATCGTCCAGCCAATGTCCGTGCGGCGTTTGAAACTTGCCGTCGTCCGTTCCCGTGCCACCAAAACTGCTGACATATTGATCGTTCTTGTCGTATCGATGAATGTAGTTACTGCCATATCCATCGCCCAGGTAGTAGCCGCCGTCTGGCGCGAAGCAGATGTTGGTAGCGCGAAATGGCGCCTTTTCGGATTGGTAAAGGCCACTATCGCGAGCGACGGCCTCGCGATCCTTCTGCCAGACGATCTCCCCACCGAGCGTCATCTTGGCAAAGCCACTATGCAGATCATTCGGCGAGAGATACAAGAACTCTTGACTACCCTCGCGGCGGATGTCCACCCCGTGACCAACCCCGCGACCGTTCTCCATGAAGCGTTCCCCCATGGCCCGCACAAACTTTCCTTCAGGATCGAAGACGAACATCGATCCGGGAGTACCATGGTGAGTCACGTAGACCATGCCCTCGCTGTCGATCGCAATTCCGTGCGAAGCACCGCCATACTCGTGCCCGCCAGGAAGCTGCCCCCAATCGTGCCAGCATTCGTACTGGTACTCCCCTTCACCGACAATCGGGTGGGCCGGATCGGTCTTCTGCGCCAGCAGGAGATTCGGCGCGGCCACAGCTGCGGCGCCGGCTCCAACCACTTCCATGAATTGTCGTCGCGTGGGCTGTAGCGGCGCTGGATTTGATCCCGATTGCGGGTCCGATGCGTTCATGGTGTTTCGACTCCCATTTGTGAGTTCGGGGATTGCAGATTTTGGCCACGAATTAGGGATTGGAGAAAAGCAGTCCTCCGGGTGAAAACCGGGAAACACATCGGCGTATCCCGATCGCCACCATGGACGGCCAGCAGTGAAACTTACAGCAACGTTCATGGAATTGCTAGGGGCTCGTCGTGTGGGGGCAAACGGGCCCAGCAAATTGGCCGGGCTCCTTGCATCTAGGCACCACTTCATGGGATACTGGGGCGGCAAGCGATCCACGCCGCTCACCCACACAAGGAGGCCAACATGACAATCGCAGCTCCTCAATTTCCACGCGCAACCGGCTCATGCGGGTTGGGCCGCCGACTAACTAGGCTGGCTATCATGGGCTTGGCGTTCTCGATGTTGATGGACTCGATTGGTTCGGAGGCCTATGCCCAGTTGGTACAAGTTGGACCTGGGTTCGTACGGGCCCCGTTTGTCCGTATCTATACGGCGCCCGACGGCAGTTCCCACATCCGGGCACCGTTCGTGGCGATCAATACACCGCCGCGTATGCCCCCTCCCCATGTGATCATCGGACCTGCGCTGCCCGATTCGGATGTCCCGGATTCGCCTGGCGATACCGGCGGCCGAGTTGAGACAAGTGGGGATTGGCCGCTCCCGCCCGAAGTGATCGAGCAATTGGATCGACCCTCGCTGCGCGGCTACTTGCAGCAATCGGTAGACGATCTTGAACACCAACTGCGTTCCCTGGGTTCCAAGTCCGATGGTTGGCTGCGGTACTTGCGAGTGGCGCTGTTGCGGGAGTTGGTGTTGGCCCCACTCCCGTCGGACAAATCGGCGGACTCGAGTGGCGGCGTCCTCGCTTCCCTGCTGCAGCGATGGGACGAGGTTGAGGCCCATCCGCATTACGAACGGATCACTTCACTCCCGGCCTTTTCGACCACTCTGGACCTGTTGCGGGCCTACGCCCACGCGGAGGAACCGAACCCGCAACCGGACTCATCAGCCCAGCCGGAGTCCATACCGGCCCCGACCCCGGACGCGTTACCCAGCCCGGCGGACTCAAACCCGTAATGTGCACTGTTGCCGCAGGGACATTTCACAATGATTTCGCAGACAGTTGAGTACGCCCTGCGGGCCGTGGTGACGTTGGCCCAGCAGAATGGACGGCCCTTTACGGCACGACAAATTTCCGAGGTCACGAAGGTGCCCGGTCCCTACTTGTCGAAGTTGATGCAAGGGTTGGTCCGCGCCGGCCTGGTCCGGTCCCAGCGTGGTTTACACGGCGGCTTTGTGTTGACGAAGACTCCGGATCAGTTGGCGATTTGGGATGTGGTAGAAGCGGTAGAACCCCTCAAGCGCATTCGCCATTGTCCCTTGGGCCTGAAATCCCACGGTACCAATCTTTGCCCGCTCCATCGAAGGATGGACAATGCACTGGAATCTGTCGAGTTGGCGTTCCGGCAGACTCGCTTAGCCGATTTGCTCAACGATCCCAATTCGGTAAGCCCCCTCTGTGAAACGACTGAGCCAATCCGAACCATCGCCCTAGGGTAACCATGCGGCGATTGGCCACACAACAGGAGTGTGTCCTCCCATGAGTTCTTTTAGGCCCCGGCGGCTCATGCTGACCACGATTGGCGTAGGACTGGCTTCACTTTTCGGCTTGATGGTATCGACGTGCGCGGGGGGGACGGCGCGTGTACGTCTACTGATTTCCGACCAGCTCCCGATGCGGGAACGGCTGGCCGCCGATGAACTCAAGGTGATGCTGGAAAGGCTGTTCGCGGTTGATGCAGAACTTGCGTCCGAGCCGGACGAGACGGCGGACGCCGTGATCGCCATCGGTCGGCCCCAGACCAATCCCCATGTTGCCGCATGGGCCGGTCCGGATTGGCCCCCGCTGTCGGATCAGGGAATGGTACTGCGGCGACTCGAGCGACCGCAACCGACGCTCCTAGTTGGCGGTGGGAGTGATACGGCCACACTTTGGGCGGCCTATGAAATGGCCGAGCGTTTGGGAGTGCGCTACTTGCACTACCGGGATGTTTACCCAGCCCAACGCCCCTGGAGCGAGTTGCCGGAATGGGACGATGTGCTGGAGCCGAATCTGCGCATTCGGTGTTGGAGACTCGTGAACGATCTCCCCTTCGGGCCGATTTCGTGGAGCCTGGCAGAAAATCATCGCTGCCTCCGTCAATTGGCCAAGATGAAGTTCAACCGTGTGCGACTGCAAATGTGGCCTCAACAGCCGTTTGTACACTACACACTGCGTGGCATGCCTAAGCCGAAAGGAGTCCTCTATTTTGGCAGTCGCCTGCCCATCGACGACGATACCATCGGCCGCGAAAAATTGGGGCCGCATGCTGAGTTTACCAATCCCGATTTTGGTGGCGCGGGAACGGCTGAGGAACTGCACCAGCGCGCCCGCGTTTGGATCACCGGCATCCTCACCGAGGCCCAGCGTCTCGGTATGGAAACAGCCATCGCTTGCCAACCGGCCGAATGGCCCAAGGAGTTTCAACGGGTACTGCCGGCCAGCAAGGCCTCTTATCAGCTCGGATCCTTAACCATCGGCCCGGGCCCCGATCAGTCGATGGAGGACCCGTTGCTGCGCGAGGCCACCGCCACGCACATTCGGGCCTACGTGACAACGTATCCTCAAATCGACCACTTAATTTTTCAAATGCCCGAGTTCGGACATTGGGTGGGTCACGCGGAAGAGGCTTATCGCCGCTTGGTCAAGCAGTATGGTGGGCGGGACATCGAGAGCTATGACACGCTATGCGCCAGCGCACGAAGCCGCACGGATCTTTCGGGTGGCGGTGAGCGCGCCGAACGGCAGTTGAAGAGCGATCTTTGTTCCCTTTGGTTTCTGACATCGCTGGCCAGCGAATACCGATTGCAGGAACGGCCTGGAGGGGGCGCGCCGATTCGCTTGATTTTTGACAGCATCACGGACGAACTCTTTCCGCTGGTGGCCCGAGCGGCGGCTCCCAATGGACAGGTCATTGGTTTCATCGACTACACGGCCAGTCGACAGCTCAAACGCAAACACCTGCTGCAGCGCATTCCTCCGCCTGGGGTAGAAGCCGGGCTAATCTTTACCCTCGCGGACGACAACATTGGAGTCCTGCCTCAACTGGCGACCGGATCGTTGCATCAGCTGACCGGGCTGTTGCGTCAATATCAATGGTCGGGCTACTACACTCGATATTGGACCATTGGCGACCTCGATCCCACGATGCATTACCTCGCGCGGGGGAGCTGGCACGCCGATTTGACTCCGCACGCCGCTTACGCCGATCAAGTACGTGCGACGTGTGGCGAGGCATCCATTGAACCCGCGTTGGCCGCGTTTGCGTTGTTGGAGCAAATCACCATCGAGCTCGACCAACATGGCCCCGGGTTCGGCTTCCCTGTCCCGGACATGATGATGCAACGATATCGAGACGGCGGGCTGTCTCCCGAATTGAAACAGGACCAGGCCGCGTATCGCGAAGCGCTCCAATTAATGGAAAAGGCCCACACGGCAGCTCGGCCAGACGGGAGTGACTACACCGGGTATTTTGTGCATCGGCTTCGATTCGCGGTCGATTACCTGGAGGCGGCCGACGCCTTTGGGGCCACGCGACGCGCGGAGGAAGCTCAAAATCAAGCCCAAGCACTGGCTCAGGCCGAACGGGCCTACGATCGGATTCGCTCGGCGCTCCTCACATACGCCGAAGTCGCACGGGACCATGGCGATTTGGGTTCGATTGCCGCCATGAATGCCTACTGCTATCGACCGATCCGCGACAAACGAAACGAACTGCGCGAACAAGTGCGCGCCGCGTCCCTAGATGACGAATCGGAAAAGTAACCCATGCGCGTTGCATTAACCGGCGCAACCGGCTTCTTGGGCCGATACCTCGTGGAGACTCTGCTGGCCGACGGGGCTCAGTTACGGTGCTGGATGCGCCCCCGCAGCCATGCCGCAACGCCGTTACTGGACCACCCAGACGTGGAATGGATCCCGGGCGAGCTGGCATGTCCGTCGAGTGCGGCACAGCTCGTGGAAGGTTGCGACGCCCTGGTACACGCGGCGTTGGACCGACCAGGGCGCGCGTTTCAAGGCCAGGAAGGGGATGTGGTTGAGTTCGTACAAAAGAATCTGTTGGGCACGCTCCAATTGATCGAAGCTGCGAGAGCCGCTCGTGTCGCGCGCTGTATCATCATCTCAACCTGCGCGGTACACGATCGCATTTTGGACGATCGGCCGTTGGATGAAACGCATCCGTTGTGGCCAACGAGCCACTACGGTGCGTGCAAGGGGGCAATCGAGAAATTCGTGCATAGCTACGGCTACGGCGATCGCTATCCCATTTGCGCGGTGCGCCCCACCGGCATCTACGGCTTGGCACAACCGGCCGAGAAAAGCAAATGGTTCGGACTCGTCCAGGCCATCGTGGACAACGAGCCGGTGGTGTGTCGACGCGGAGGCAAGGAAGTGCATGCCGCGGATGTGGCCAAGGCCGTGGGTGTCCTATTGCATGCGGACTCGATCGCTGGTGAATGTTTCAATTGCTACGACCGCTATGTGTCGGAGTACGACGTGGCCCAGATTGCTAAACAGCTCGTCGATAGCCAATCCAGTATCGACGGCCAGCCCATGACGCCCAAGCACCAAATCGACACCGGCAAGCTTCGTAGCCTGGGCATGACCTTCGGCGGCGAGGAACGATTGGTCGCGACCATCCGCGAGCTGGTGGAGGCCGCTCATCGTCGTTGCGCAGGGCGTGGCTGATGCGGTCGGGCCTAGCGTGTCAGGGAGTGGTCCGCCGGTTTCACGCCGCGACGATACTTGCCGAACACGGACGGCACGTTGGGGTATTCTCCCACCAGATCCACGCAACTCTGCGGCGGGATCTTGGCCTCCATTTCGAGGCACCAATAACAGGCGTTGACCAACAGTCGCCGAAACCCTTCGCTGCGAAAATCGTCTCCATGCCCCATGGTCGTGGCGAAGACGCGCGCCTCGCGGCCGGAATCCGTGCGCAATCGATTCGTCCAGGCCACAGGGATCGCCGGTTTGTCTGGGTTCGGCACATCCGTGGGGTTCATTCCCTTCAACACTTGGCCCATGATTAAGGGCTGACAGGTTTCTGGCAGCGTGGTAAGCCCATAGACATCACTC
>SXHS01000056.1 GCA_005773145.1 Planctomycetaceae bacterium
GGGCGAACGGGGGTTGCCTACACGTTTGTCACGCCCGAGGAAGGGCATGAGTTGACCCGCATCGAGATGCGCATCGATCGTCAGTTGACCCGCGCGCAAATGGACGGTTTCGATGCCCATGAGTCGGCCTCGCAGGCAACCAGCGGTGCGCCCCGCGCCACCGAAAACGGCAGCCCGGAACCTTCCGCTGCTGCGGCCGCATCCGACACGCCCACGCCCCCCCCACCGCCATTTGGCCGCGGCGGCCGGGGCCCAAAACGCTACCGACGCGCCCTCTAGTCGCGTAGTAGCTCGCTAAGGAGCGTGATGGCGACGGCCATTAATGATTCGCCAGCGATCAAGCCGCTCGATACGGCGATGGTGTACTTTTCGTCCGTCTGGGCCGAGATCCGGCGCACACACCAAGCGAGGAGTGCGCCAGAGAACATGGAAATGGCATTGAAGGCCGGGATCACCCCGGCAATCCCCAGCCCCGTTGTGGAGGGGAGCCATTTTCGGTACCGCACCGGCGCGAATTCCTCCAACAGGGTCAGTACCACCCCCAGGGCAGCCCCGACCGCGATGGCCGTGACCGCCCCTAATGGCAAGGCGTCGATTCCCTTCGCCAACAACTGAGCGACGCCGGCCCAGACGCGCGCCGCTGGTGCCGGCAACTCACCGGATGTGAGTTTCTCGGGGGCTCGCTGAACCACAAATAGATAGGCCGGTACCGAAATGACGGTTCCCGCGATGACGCCAAACAGTTGCGAAATTGTCTGCTTGCGCGGATTGCCCCCAAGCAGGTAGCCACTCTTCAAGTCCGTTAATAAGTCGGCGGCATGCGACGCCGCGCCGGAAGTCACCGATGCGGTCATGAGATTGATGGTGATGCTGGAGGGCGCCAGAACGCCATACAACAACTGAGTGATTTTTCCCATGGCGCCAATCGGCGTGATATCGGTTTCTCCCGTGGCCCGCGCCGCTACGATCGACAATAGAAACGTCACCAGCACCGCGACCAAGCCCATCCACCACGTGATGCCAAACAGCCAGTGTCCTAGGACCATGCAGGCCAGTCCGGACGCGCCGGCTCCGACGACAAACCAAGAGACGGGGACTTCCACGTGGGACAAGGGATCCGTGACCGACGGCGCCCCGGAAAAGACGCTCGCGAACCCCCGAAAGGCGCGGGCTACCGTGCGCCAACGCAGCGCAAACGACAAAAGACCGCTGGATACCATCATGGCGGTGGCGGGCCACAGCGTCCACGAAACAATTCCGCGGTAGCCGGGTTCCACTATGGCCTCGCGGACCAGCACGGGGCCAATCACGCCGTAGCAAATCACGGACCCCACGAGCATGGAGGTGCCAACCCGAATCCCCATGATGGCGCCGGCAGCCACCATGATCATCGAACCCTCCACGCCGATGGTGTACTTGTCCAGCAGTCCCCTGCCGTTGACGCCCGGAAATAGTGGGAACTTCTCGGGAAATGCAAAGGAGTGAAAACGCGCGGGTAGGGCTGCCATGCCGTCACGCCAGGCGGCCACCAGCGCACCCACCACCCCCGCCGCAAATAGCGAACGCGCCTTGCCGGCCGCATCTCCGGAGTGACTGTGCATGCTGCGCAGCGTCTCGGCAGTCGCGATGCCGCTGGGAAATGGGAGTTGATCGATATTAATCAATTGCCGCTTAAGGGGGATGGCCATGAATACCCCCAACATCGAAATGGCTCCCAACCAGAGCCCGATCTCCCACCAAGCCAACAACCGTCCTGTTGTCAGATATAGGGCAGGAAGTGCGGACACCAGGCCAGCGCTCGACATGTATCCGGCCGCGCTCGCGGCACTACTCATCGTGTAATTTTCCAATAACGAAAACGGCCGGTCACGATAAGCCGGTACCAGGACTTCCAGAACCTTGAAAACGGCAAATGCGATGATGCAGGCGGTGATCGTGACTCCCAGCCCCCAACCGGTCTTGAGCCCCACATAGAGGTTGGATATCGACATGACGCCACCTATCGCCATGCCTGTGATGACGGCGCGCCAGGTTAGCTGGGGCGCATGATCCCCCTGGTAAACATGGTCCAGCCACTCACGTGCCGCCAAGTCACTGGGATGTTCGTCACTGGGATGTTTCAGAGGGCCTTGGGTGTGGGCATGTGAGTTGGTTATCTCCTGTCGGTCGTCCGCCATGCGGTCCTCCGGTCTTGCGATTTGGCGTATCTCAATTCGGACGGATCAATAGGCAATACGAAATCCATTCGGCTCGTGCTGCGGAATTTGCCAGTCCACGGAACGCTCGCGGATGTGCTCCCCCAGTGTTGCGTCGATTGCATCCAGGAATCTTTGGAGTTCTTGCCGTTCTCCCTCACCCACCAATTGTACGCGTCCGTCTGGCAGATTCTTGACCCAGCCACGGATGGTAAACGATTCACTGATGCGGTGGGTTGTGTAACGAAAACCGACCCCCTGTACCCGGCCTGTATAGAAAACTTCCACCCGTTGTGTGTTCATGCGAAGACCTGTCTACGTGGAAGCTTTAATTCGTGGTAGGTCCGACATCCGCGCGGTCGAACAGTTCGTGCAAGAACGCCGTTGCTTGAGGCCAGACTTTGGCCGCCTTGGGGAAATCAGCCACCATGGCCTTGATCGTCGTCGGTGTTTCCACCGGCAGTTGCAACTCCAACCGATGCCGCAGCGGAATCTGACCGCTGCCACCTTCCGCCAGCTGACGCTCCGTCGCCGCAGACAGCAGGTATTCCATCAATCGGCACGCGGCGTCGCGATGGGGAGCTCCCTTGATCATGGCAATGGTGTTGGGAACGAACAGCGTCCCCATTTGATCGGGACCCTGGTCGGGATACACAATGCGCACGGGACCGCCAGACTGTAGCTCAATCAAGGCATCGTCCGTGTCCGTCACGCCGAAGGCGATTTGCCCGCGTGCGACGGCTTGTGCGACCTGTTTATTCCCGGCGAATAATTCGGTATTCTCGCGCAGCTGCCGAAAAAACTCCTGGCAACGCTTTTCGCCCCAATGCGCGTACAGGACGGCTGCATGTGTCGCTGTCGTGCCAAACAAAGGACGCGCGATCCCCCCCTTGCCCCGCCACTGTGGGGCAGCCAGGTCCTCGATCGAGGTAGGTAGGGAGTCTTCCGAAACAAGTTGGCGATTCACTAAGAGCACTCGCGCGCGGCCGGCCATCCCATACCAAGTGCCAGCCGCCGATTGACATGGAACCGAGGCATCTCCCGTCGACTGCGGGTGATACACGTCGAGCAGCCCGAGTTGCTCCAGACGTAGCGTGTGCAAAATCTCGTTATTCCAAAAAACATCACAACGAGGTCGCCCCCGCTCCGCCTGGATGGTGTTGGCCAACTGCACGGTCTTGTAGGCCTCAATATCGTACTTGGCCGCGAATTCCACGCCCGATTGTTCTTGGAATGCCTGCAAGACGGGTTCGGAAAATTCGCGGTCCAGGGCGACATAGACGACAACCCGGGGGGATTGGGGATCGGCACGCCAACAGCCGCCCATTGCCAAGAGGCAGCCGCCCAACGGGATCACACACGTCCACGACCAACCGTTGCGGCGGCATCGAGTCCATCGATCGAATATCATGGAGGAACCACTGTCATGAAGTTGCTCGCCAGCCCTGCATTGGGTACGGCTATTAAGGCTGCCGACTATTATGGCAGCCGGGCCGGCTGGGGGAAGTCGGCAACGGCCGGCCGAGGGAGGCCCGCAGGATCATGTTCCCGATATTAATATGAGGCAGTACCCGCCATGCATGCCATCCAAAATCAACATTGCGACCCCGCATGCAATCGCCTCGAGGACCGAGAACTTGTTGGTTGCCCCCGAGCATTTGCGAAGACGTCATGCGGCCGGGCAATGATCGTCCTGGCATTGGCCTGGGGCGGACACGATGCACTTGCGGATCCATCCCGCGAGGCGGCCGAATCCCAACTGCGCCGATTCGCCGGCCAGCACATCGTGCTCTTTACGGATCTCCCGGCGACGGCATCGCTGGAAGAATTGCCGCGCGTCGTTGATCAGGCCGTGCCGCAATGGGCCGCCTACTTTGGTGTCCCGCCAGCCAAGGCCGCCAAATGGCGTTTGACGGGCTATATCATGCGAGATCGGGCGTGGTTTTCACAGGTGGGCCTGCTCCCCGCCGATTTGCCGCCGTTTCCCGAAGGGTACCAGCGTGACGATCGGTTCTGGCTCGTGGAACAACCGAGCGAATATTATCGCCGACATCTCTTGCTCCATGAGGCCACGCATGGATTTGCCGATTGGGTACGGTTGGGGGTCGGTTCGCCATGGTTTCGCGAGGGGACGGCCGAATTCTTGGCGACCCATCGTTGGCATCAACAACGATTGACACTTGGCTTCTTTCCTCGACAGCGCGAGGAAGTGCCCGAATGGGGGCGCATCAAGTTGATCCGCGATGCGATCGCTGCCGGACGTCGACGCGGCGCGCGTGAGGTCATGCTAACCGACCTCAAAGCCTACCCGTCCACGGAGGTCTACGCTTGGAGCTGGGGATTGTCCATGTTCCTGGAACGCCATCCCCGCTACCGGGAACCTCTGCGTCAATGGCGGTCCGAGGCCTTTTCGGACTCTACATCCAAGTCCCACGCCCTAATAAAGGGGAACCTAAAAGGGGACTCTCATGCGATGGATCCGTTGGAGACCCGTTACGACGGTGCTTTTCGTGAGCTCGAAGAAGAATGGCGGCTATTTGTGGATGATTTGGAGTACGGCTATGAAATCGAGAATCATGCGATCGAGTTCGTGGCGAGTCGTCCGCTGCCGGCTGGCGGGGCCGAGGCCGTGGTGCAGGCCAATCGGGGATGGCAGTCCACCGGCTACCGATTGGCCGCCGGCGAGCGTTACCGCTTGACGGCCAAGGGGCGCTTTCAAATTGCCCAATCGGCAGCCGACGACTCGGGTTCCACAGGCCCCACCCCCTGGTGGAGTGAACCACAAGGTGTCACGATCCGTTATCATCGCGGCCAGCCACTGGGAATGTTGTTGGCGGCAATGTGGGACGAAAAGCCGCAGGCCGAGGGTGCTGATGAGCCAGCATGGCACGCCCCCCAGCCGATCGGAGCTGGGGCGCTGCTCGTGCCCACTCGGTCCGGATCGTTGTACCTATTGCTGAACGACTCGCCCGCCGAACGGAGTGCAAATCGGGGAGAGGTCCAGGTAAGAATTGAGCCGGATTGACGCGGGTAGGCAGCCCCGTTCACAATCCAAGGGCAGCCCGCAGCCTTTTTTTCAACGGCGACGACAGGGAAACTACCATTGAACGCACTGCAGAACCAGGATCCACAGGTTTGGGATGCCATTCAACACGAGCAGGACCGGCAACGCGACGGGCTGGAGATGATCGCCAGCGAAAACTACACGAGCGTGCCGGTGATGCAGGCGGTGGGGAGCGAACTGACCAATAAGTACGCCGAAGGCTACCCCGGTCGGCGGTACTACGGTGGCTGCGAGCACGTGGACGTCGTGGAGGATTTGGCCCGGCAACGGGCTCGATCCCTTTTCAAGGCCGAGCATGCCAATGTGCAACCGCATTCGGGGTCGCAAGCGAATGCAGCGGTCTATTTAACCGTTCTCAACCCTGGAGATACGGTGTTGGCCTTGGATTTGGCCCATGGGGGGCACTTGACGCATGGCATGCGTTTGAACGCATCCGGCAAGCTCTATCACTTCGTTCACTATGGCGTGACCCAGGATCACCACAGAATTGATTACGATCAGCTGGCAAGGATGGCGCGGGAGCATCGCCCGCGGTTGATTGTGGCCGGGGCCAGTGCCTACCCGCGGCAGATTGAGCATGGTCGGTTTGCCGAGATTGCGGCGGAGGTCGGGGCGCGGTTGATGGTGGACATGGCCCATTATGCGGGATTGGTCGCCGTTGGACTCCACGACGATCCGGTGCCCGTTGCGGATTTTGTGACAACAACGACACACAAGACATTGCGTGGTCCGCGCGGTGGCATGGTCTTGTGTCGTGAGTCGTACGCGGCCGACTTGGATCGCAGCGTATTTCCCGGCCTGCAAGGAGGGCCCTTGATGCATGTGATCGCGGGAAAGGCCGTCTGTTTTGGCGAGGCCATGCAGCCAGGTTTTCGGACTTACATGCAAGGCGTGTTGGAAAATGCGCGTGTGTTGGCGGAGGTCCTGTTGGCAGGTGGGTTGCGTTTGGTGAGCGGTGGGACGGACAATCACCTGTTGCTGGTCGACGTGACCCCCATGAACATCGGGGGCAAGTTGGCGGAACAGGCGCTCGATCAGTGCGGCATCACGGTCAACAAGAACATGATTCCCTTTGACCAGCGCAAACCGATGGACCCTTCCGGAATTCGCATCGGCACCCCGGCGCTGACCACACGGGGCATGGGGCCCACGGAAATGCGTTCGATCGGGGGGTGGATTCTGTCAGCTTTGCGCCAACCGAATGATGCTCGCGTGTTGTCCGACCTGCGTCGACAGGTACTGTCACTCTGCCAACATTTCTCCGTTCCTAGCTGACCCCGTAGCGTGATGTGAGGAGCTGCATGGAAGGTACCAACAAAATACTGATCGCGGACGACAACCAGGCAAACGTCGAGTTGTTGGAAGCGTATCTGGCCAATACTCCCTGCCAAATCGAGATTGCCTCCGATGGCGCCGAAACCTTGGAGAAGGTGGCCAGCTTCCAGCCGGACATCATCCTGCTGGATGTCATGATGCCGAAGCTGAATGGCTTCGAGGTCTGCAGAAAACTCAAGGACAATCCGGCCACGCGGGGCATCATGATCTTGATGGTGACGGCCCTGAACGAACTTGGTGACATCGAGCGGGCCGTCGCTGCGGGGACCGATGACTTTCTCTCCAAGCCTATCAATCAGATCGAGTTGCGCAAACGAGTTGATGTGATGCTACGATTAAAGGACGTGACGGATGAAGTCGAGCGTCTGCGGCGTTACATTCAGCAGATGGAAGACGAGGGTGGGGCCCGCTGATGTGGGTTCTGGCCTGTCGCAAAACAATGCCGCGAACTTTTGGAGTTGTCTCATGGAGCCCCACGCATGCTGCTGGACTCTGGTCAGCGTCATCGGGCTTGGCTGGGGCCTAGTGGCGGTCGCCGCCCAGGCGCCACAAGACGCCGAGGCCACTAAGGTGGCGGCGCTGATTGAACAGTTGGGGTCTGCGGAGTTCGCGGCTCGTGAACGAGCCCAAACGGAACTAACCCAAATGGGATTAGTGGCGTTCGATGCGCTACTGGACGCGCAGCAACACGGCGATTTGGAGATTGCCTTGCGGGCCGGCCACTTGGTCCGTGCCATGCGAGTCCGTTGGACGGAGGAGGGGGATACGCAAGATGTCAAGCGCATTCTGCGCGAATATGATGAGGCGGTAGACGACACACGCCAGAAGTTGATCCAGCGACTCGCGGCGCTCGATGCCACCGCGAATCTCGATCCCCTCTGCCGCCTCGCGCGTTTTGAACGGGCCGACAAGCTCTCTAAGTTGGCTGCCCTCTACGTGCTAAGGGGAGATCTGCCAGCGGATCTCGCCGTTCGTCAGGAGCGTGGCCAACGCGTGGTTCAACAGCTGGGGGGGAGTCAGCGCGTGGCCGCCGAGTGGTTGCGAGCCTACGCATTATTCCTGTCCCAATCACCAGATGCCCCCGCCCGCTGGGAGGAACTAGTGAATGCTGAGCTGGAGGCTCTCCGCCGATCGGCGGAATCGAGCAGCCGACCCATGGTGATGGAGTTGTTACGGTGGCAAGTCCATATGCTCATGGATCTCAAACGGCCAGACGATGCGAAACAAGCCATGCGTCGGTCGGACTTGCTGAGCGATGGATCCACACAAGAACTATTGACGCTCGTCGATTGGATGCTTGACAGCCAAGGTGGGGATGTGGTGATCGAGCTGTCACAGGAATTGTCCGCCTCGTTTGCAGATAACCTGCCTCTGCAATACCGTCTTGCCGAAGCTTACTGGTTGCAGGGGACCAAAGAAAAAGCGGATGAATTAGCGGCTGCGGCGCTTCATGCCCAAGAGGACAAGTTGGATGCGCACTTTGCGGTCGCCGGCCAGCTCGAATTGCGGGGCCGATTTGCTTGGGCCGAAGCCGAGTATCGGCAAGTGATCAAGGTGGCCGGCAAGACGGAAATCCCAGGGTTGAAGGCAGCGTTCCGTTTGGCGGAGATGTGGCACGATCAACTACAGGACCTGCCTGCTGCCGAAGTCTTGCAGCCGATTGTCGATGCCATGCAGCAATCGAAGGATCTCGAATCGCTGCTGTCCGAGCAATTGGGGCGCGAGCCAGGGGGGATACGCTCCCGCATGCATTATTTCTATGCTGAGCATCTAGCTCGTGAAGAGAAATACCAAGAACAGCAGGATCGTCTGCGCAAGGGGATCGAAGCGGATCCCAAGGATGCCGACGTGCTGATCGCCATGCATCGCTGCGCACTAGCGGATGACGCTTGGCGAGATTTTACCAAGGAAATGATCCAAGCGGCGGCCGCCCGCTTTCGTCGGGAGATTCAAGATCAGAAACAAGCACTGGAAGTGGCCGCACTCGAAGGAGGCCAAGAAGGTCTGCGGGGCGCCCGTGACGCCTTAGCCTCCCTGTATAACCAATTGGCGTGGCTAATCGGCAATACCGACGGTGATGCCCAGGAGGCGCTGCGGAGTAGCAAGAAATCGCTGGAGCTGCGTCCGGGCGATCCCGGACTCATGGATACTTTGGGCCGCTGTTACTACTCCGCTGGAGACCTCGAAAACGCCGTCAAGATGCAGCAAGAGGCCGTCCGCGTGCTGCCGCATTCCGGCCAGCTCCAACGACAACTCGATCTGTTTCAACAGGCCTTGAAAGAATCGCGTGCGGAGCGCGCCCCGTGACCTCAGTCCCCATCCGCGATGGCACGCTGCATGTGGAAGTCCGTGGCCGCGGGCCGGTGCTGCTGCTCGTACATGGCTTTCCCCTAGATCATACCATGTGGCGAGGTCAACTCGATGCCTTGGCCACATCCCACACGGTTGTTGCTCCCGACCTGCGCGGCTTCGGGCGTAGCAGCGCGGTGACGGGCCTGCTGACCATGGGGCAGATTGCGGATGACCTGGCGGAGTTGCTCGACGCCCTGGACATGCCGGACCCGGTGTGGTTTTGCGGATTGTCGATGGGCGGCTATGTCGCCTGGCAATTTTGGCTGCGACACACGGCCAAGCTGGCCGGGCTCATCCTCTGCGACACACGCGCCGCAGCCGACTCGGTCGAGGTGGCGCGTGGCCGACAACTGATGGCGCAACAGGTCGTGGTCACCGGCAGCTCCCTGCTACTCCCCGCGATGTCCGACCGCCTTTTCGCTCCCCAGACGAAGGCGGACCAACCGGACCTCGTCGCCACCGTCGAGCAAGTCATTCTGAAAACGTCCCCTGAATCGATTGCCGCAGCACAGCGCGGCATGGCGGAGCGGCCTGACATGCAGTCGCAATTGCCGCAGGTCAACGTGCCCACGCTGGCGCTCTGCGGGCAATACGATGTCATCACGCCACCTGCCGAGATGCAGGACATGGTTGCCCGTATGTCGCGGGCCCGCTACGTCGAGATCGCGGATGCTGGCCATATGGCCCCCTTCGAACAGCCAGATGCCGTCAACCAATGCCTGCGCGAATTCTTGGCGCAAGGCTAGAAGTGCCGTGCCAGTGGCCGCAGGCATCTTGCCGGCCGATTTCCTGCAGAGACTAGATGTGGCCGCAGGCATCTTGCCTGCCGATTTGCTGCAGGTGGGATTTTTCGGTTGATCTCCACAGGCTGGAAGCCTATGCCACTCCACAGGCTGGAAGCCTA
>SXHS01000007.1 GCA_005773145.1 Planctomycetaceae bacterium
AGCGGCAAGACATCCATCATCAATCTGATAGCCAAATTTTACTTGGCAAACCGCGGCACGATCCGCATCGACGGCCATGACATTCAGCGTTTATCGGCATCGTGTCTGCATGGCCATTTGGGTATCGTCCTGCAACAGAATTTTCTGTTCCACGGCACCGTTGCCGACAACATTCGATTTGGACGCCCCGCAGCCGAGGATTGGGAAGTGGTCCGCGCCGTGCAACAGCTCGGTTGCCTGGATCTCATCACGAGTCTCCGCGATGGTTTTCACACGCGGGTTGGGGAACGGGGGGGATCTCTTTCGGCGGGCCAGCGACAATTGATCTGTTTTGCTCGTGCTCTGTTGGCCAATCCTCGTATTTTGATTCTGGACGAAGCCACCAGCAGTATCGACGCACGCACCGAGCAGCGTCTCCAAACGGCCCTCTCACGCTTGATGCGGGGACGCACCAGTTTTGTGGTAGCGCATCGCTTGAGCACCATTCAGAATGCGAACCAGGTTCTGGTCCTGGATCACGGGCGTCTCATCGAGCAAGGGACGCACGCCCAGCTCCTGGCGAGGGGGGGCGTCTATGCCGATCTCTACCGGCAATTTGCAGCTCCTCATGCGCTCTTACGCCGCGCGGCCTAGAAAAGGGGTCAGGTCTCTTTTATTGGATTCTCATCGCCGCGTTCCTGCCTCGGACGGCCTCGGGGACGAAGAGTTGACTCCAATTTGAAGCGTTTGGCCATGGACTTGACCCAACTTTGGTTTCCCAATGGGCGCCCCCGATGAGCGCAGCGCCGGACCGCTGCCAATTCCTTGTCCGTCAACGGCTGATTCACCCGATCCACCCAACCCGGCAATCTTGCGATCGGCCAGGCTGAGAGAAGCTTGGGCTTAGGTTCTGGATTCTGTAGCCATCGCCACAGCGATCCCCACCGCCAATCCTGGGCCGCTGTGACTAGGCCCGCACGGAGTGCGTTCCGTTCAACGTAGCGGCAGACAACCAAGAAGTGATCATCGTCCTGCACCGGAAAACTCTTGTACCGCTGTTGGTAAAGGTGCCCCAGACCTCCCGTGTGATAGTGAGCATGGTAGCGCATGGTATGCGTCCCTCCCACCCATTTCATGAAACGGCTCATTTCGCCATCCAGCAGCGGACGGAGGACCAAATGATAGTGATTCGGCATCAATTGATAGCTAAATAATTCCACACGGTAACGATCCAATCCTTCGGAAAGGATGGTTTCAAAAGCGATATAGTCGCTTTCCTTTTGGAAAATCGTCGCTCTCATGTTGCCGCGATTGAGGGCGTGATACAGTCCGCCCGCTTCGTCGGCGCGTGGTGGTCGTGGCATTCTTCAGAGTTTAGCATGCCGCAACGACTCCGAAAAGAGACCTGACCCCTTTTTATTCGGCGCGACGGCGTGAGAACCAACCCTCGCGCAGCACGGTCAGCGCCACGCGATCCTCGAGGTTGGGGCGGAAGATGGTCAGCAACACCAACGGCAAATACCACCCCATGAACGTTCCCCCGCCAAAGCCGTGCCAGAATTGCGACGCCAACATGATGGCGGCGGAACAGCTGAATAGAGTCCCCAGATTTTTCTGCGCGGGCCAGATCGCGAAACTTATACTCAATACCACCACCGCCGCCAGGACGGGAATGCGATAGACGGGATCCCAGCCACCGATGGAGATGTCCCAAATACCTTTAAGCTGTCCACGCAGCGGCAACCACACGCCAAACATCGTACGCAAATCCGACCAAACGCCCGCTTCACCCGGAGCCAGCGTCAACAGGAACGCCAACGTCAGTAGCACAATCGTCACGCCACTTAGGAAACGCAGGAGGCCACGCGGCCAGTAGAAGCTCAACCACAACGGCAATAGGAACAACGGATAGTACACGACGCCCGCAGCCAGCCCCAGGCAACAGCCGGCCAACAACGGCTGGCGATAGAACATCAAGGCGCTCACCAGGAGTGCCGCCGGCAAATGATGAATCACTTCCCCCGTCATCAGCGCCGTGTAGGGGAGCATCAGATAGAGCGTCGCCGCGCCAATCCCCATGGTGATGTTGTCCATATGACGATAGCCAATGACCACCATCCCCAACACGATCGCCAAGTGCGACAGAATCGCCACACTCTTGTTCGCCGCCGGGGACATCATCGCCAGCAACGGGTAGCCCGGGCCTCGTTGGTGACGTTGCCAGCCAGCCGAGCCCGTCAATGGGGGTGCCTCTGCGCCGGCGACCGACTCCATCGCAGCGACAGTCGGAGTCGGCTGGCGGGTCAACACGTTGGCCATCAAGAACACAAATAGCGAGCAGCCAATAAAGATCAAGCCGCCCGTGGAGAGGTTCGGTGTCAGCAACGGGCGACGCACCATCATGGAATCCAACAAGAGACGCACGAGCAACAACAAGCCGCTCCCCAAGAGCCAGTAGTACCCCCACAACTCCAGTGCACTATCCTCTCGGACGGCGACGGCGGCGGCTTCCTCGGGCCGTTCGTCAAGGCGGTCCGTCGGTTGCGTGGCCGCTGGCAGATTAGCCACCCCGCTCTGCATGTCGGGGCGACCAAATAGAATCACCAACAACAGACCCGGCGCGAACAGAATCAATAGCAACAGGTCAACGTTGCGCACGCTCCAGAATCGACTGAACTTGAAGAACAATCCGATCATCAACAACGAGGACAGGTACACCCACGTCGTGGGAGGCACGCCTTCGTAGTAGATCAGGATCTGTTGCATCGTGGTGGCCTGCTGTTAGCCCAGACTTCGGAACACAAGACTTAAGGATAGATGGGACCTGGCACCATCGCAACTCGGCTCAACCGGATCATTTGTGGGGCGCCCTTGCTTCAGTGCCCACAAGAAGGTGGTTAAGGTGTAAGTTGCCGCCCGAGCCATACGGGTCACTCGAAAACGCCACATTAGGGCCGCCCGAGGGGGCGAACGGCCGGCTATTGCCGATCGTAGGAGGACTGCGGGGGCGCGCTGAGTCGCGCGTGAGCCTCCGACGCCCAGGGACTATCCGGCGCCAGCTGGACAAACGCCTGCCAATGCCCTTGCGCTTGTTCGTGGCGTGTCACTTCGTCCAGCAACCGGCCTAGATGGTAATGCGCGTCGGCATAATCCGGATGATGCGACAAGGCCCCCTGAAACGCAGCGATCGCCAGATCGTGTTGTCCCAACTCAGCCAAAACACACCCGAGGTTGGCGCGGGCTTCGACAAAGTCCTCGTCGCATTCAATCGCCGCATAGTATCGTTCGCGTGCTGCGGAAATATCTCCCATTCGGTACAGTAACTCAGCCAACATAAAGCAGACTTCAGCCTTCGGCCCACCCGCCATTAGGACCGTGCGGTACATCTCGATAGCATCGGTCAACTGTCCCTGATCTTCTAACTCAGCGGCCATTCGCAATAACTGGTCCGGCGTGGCCTCGCTTGGCAATGGACCTGGGCTCAACGGCAGCGCGACGACCGATTCGGGCTCTTCAGCCGCGACGATCGAAAGGGAAACGGCCGTGTCACACACGGTCGAGTCTGGCGGGGAATCGTCAGAAGACTGCTCAAAGTTCAACAAATACTGCCCGCGTGGTTCCAGGAGTCCCGCTTCCTGCTGCAGCAACAGCCGCTGGTCCTGAACAATCACGGACAACTGTGCCAAGGGTCGCTCGGCCTCGGGCAGCCACCGACATAAGGCCTTCAACTGGCGCTCGATTGCCGCCGGCGCCATACCTGCAGCCAGCCATTGAGCGACGCGGCGGGCGGCAGCGATCTGCTGAAAATCAAAATAGGGAAGCCGATGGACTTCCTTCACGGGGACAATCAGCCCACAGCGATGCCAGCGACGAATCACGTTCACCGGAACGTGTAGAAGATCGGCCAACATGGCGGGCGTGTAGAGACGGCGCACCTGTGGCTGATCCTCGACCATTCCCAGCAGCTGCCAGAGCTGCGTTTCGGTAATGATCTCACGCGGTCGAGAACGGTTTGCGTCGGCTGCAGACAGGGACTCAGCGGCCAGGAGTTCGGCGACGGCGCTCTCCCCTAACGGCAATTCGTCCGCACCAATCACGATCAGATCGGCACGCGGATCGTCACGATCAACGGTGATGCCACCGTGATGCCGAACCAGTTGCTGCGCCTCTTTCCGAGTGACGCCCCCCAACTTGCCCACAAACGCAAGATAACGGCCGGCAAGCGGTGAAGCGGTAGAGGCCGAAGTGGGTTCAGGCATCGGGGCGAGCGTTCTTGACAAAAGCGTCCGTGACAAAAACGTCCCTGCGACGGCAGGGCGGCCACTCATTCACGTTGGCCATCCGGCGCAACCCGTGGGGAGTCGTTCAAAACTTGAACCCGTCCACAACGGCCTTGGAAGCAGCGTCCTTGGAATCGACGTCCTTGGAATCGACGTCCTTGGAATCGACGTCCTTGGAATCGACGTCCGCGCTGTCGCCAGCCGGCTTATCAGACGATTTCTTATGGGACTCCGGCACGACGGGCTTGAGGCTCTTCTGCTGCTCCGAGCGGCTGGGGGCTACGGACGGAGCGGATTCAATCACGATGTCATTGCCACACGGGTCGACAGGAACTTTCAAGACCACCGTCTTGGCCACCCGTTGCGTCGATTGGGTTTCCACCCAGTGGGACACGGTTTTGGGCACGGACACCTTGCGGACTTCGTTCACCATGCGGCAGACTCGAACGGGAATCTGCTCCACGCGTTCTTCGCTGACCATATGGCACGTCTGCACGGGGACCTTGCGGACCATTTCCTGAGCCTCCCACCGGCAGACCTGGACGGGTACGATGTTTTTAACGCGCTCGGTGATCGGTCGCTGCACCGTGATGGGGACCTGACGCACTTCCTCATGCTGTTCCATGCGCGTGACCTGCACCGGCACCTGTCGCACCTGGACCTCTTGCTGCATGCGTGTCACCTGTACCGGCACTTTTTGTACGACGGTTTGGGGCACGTAGCTGGTCACCGGCACCTGTTGCTGCACAACATTGGGCACGTACACTTTTTGTGCCTGATAGACCCCAGGGCGCTGCGTGGGGACCCAATACAGACCGCCTCGCTGGCTCACCGGTTGCCCCGTCACGGGATCGAGGTAGGTGTTGCCGTTCTGCCATTGCAAACGATTGCGTGTACGCCCTGGGACGTAGGCCAACTGGTCCACGAACTGCCCTTGGTCCACAGTCTGCGTGTAGTTGGTGGTTACCGCCTGCCAGGCTGTGTAGGCTTGATCTTGATAGGCCGTCTCCACGACCGGCCGTTGCACAACGATTTGCTCCTCGCGCGTCTGCGTTTCCACGACCGGGCGTTGCACGACGTAGCGTTCCTCGCGAGTTTGTGTTTCGGTCACATAGCCAACGCGATCATAACTTTCATCGCGGTACTGCGTTTCCATGATGGGGCGCATGACCGTGTAACGTTCCTCACGTTCCGCCGTCTGCCATACGGGTCGGTTCACCGTATAGCGCCGTTCGCGCGTTTCGGTATCCCAAACCGGACGGGCCACCGTGTACTCGCGCTCTTCCATCACCGTTTCGTACTGCAAGCGACGGGTTGTCACCGGCCTGTCTTCAAACACGGTCTGGTAGGAAAGGCGGTACTCCGTCCCACATCCGCTGCCATCGGCCACGAATGAGCTCTCGTCACCGCAGCCAACGCAAGGCGAAGACGTCTGTGCCCCACTGGGACACGTTACGGAGAGCAAACCTAGAACAGCCCATCCCCATCGTCCTGAACCGTTCATCCCACACCCCTCGCAAGAAAAGCTTCTGATCGTCCCACCGGGATTCGCCCCGTCACCGTACGTCCGCACCACCGCGACCGTTCTCCTTAGTCTGGCGGATTTTTTTCGGGACTGCAAACAGGGCGCTCACTCGAAAAATTATAACTCACATGACAAGTTCAAGTGCGGCAAGCAGTTAGATTTTTTTAGAATCTTTCAAGTTCCACTCGCTACGTTCCGAGCATGGCAACGTCGGTTTGGACGGAAGTAGTGTCCCGACAAGCAGTTCGGACACAACTCCACCCAACCCCTACATTCGGAACTGCTAGCAGCTCGACAGTTGTTGGTTTCATCAGGAGAGAAACGGGTTTGGGGACCCGCCTGTTTGTAAATGCTGCTATTGAGCGGACGCACGGGCGGACAAGCCGCCCGTGGTACCCATTTGGTGGTACCCATTCGATCGTGCGCTCCTTTCGTCGTGGCAAGCGAGCGCATCAGCCGCGAGTGTATTCCTTCAGGTATCCCTGGAAGAGAACGAGGTGTTCCTCTTCATCGGCCAGCAATCGAATGCACAGGTCCTGAGTCACAAAGTCCTCGCCATCCGTCGCGCGAATGATCTTCTTGTAGTGGTTGCAGGCCGCCTGTTCCGCGTCGATCACGGCTTGAATCAGACTCATCACGTCGGTCGTATCGTCGGAAGGCTGTTTTTGATTTCCCATGTGCAGCGCATTGGAGCCTGGCACGCGGCCGCCAAGCTGCTTAATACGCTGCCCCAACTGTTGGGCATGTCCCATCTCAGCGGTGATGTCGGCGGCCAAGTTCTTCTTGATCTCTTCCGCCCGCACGCCGTCGGGGTTGATGCTATTAGCCAGATAGTTGGCGGCCGTCTCGATCTCCATGCGGTAGGCCGTCGTGAGCATCTCGATAACTTCGTCTTTAGTTGCGGCCATGCGTGGACTCGCTTTCTGCTTGGGTGTGGGATGGGTTTAAGTACGCCAGTGTCTCCTCGGCTAACAAGCGAACCATGGGCTCTGGTTTGCTGTCCAGAAGTTTTTGGATGGCACTGGCCAAGGAACTCAGATTAGCATCTGGATGCTTTTGATGATACGACTGGCAGGCAAGCAGCGTGGTGCGGTGAACCAGGACGCGCGTGAAGGCCATTTCGTCCGCCCCCTTGTCCAATTCCGAGTGTTGCTGGACCTCAGGATCGAGCATTTCCACCAGGCTGGGAATCGCCCGCTCATCCCCCTGCCGGGCCAAGCCTATATTGGCGTTCGCGCGAACGATGAAATGGCGGTCAGCACGCTGCGCGATCAACAGGTCGATGGCGCGAGGATCGGAGAGGAACCCCAGGACAAATGCGGCCGACTGGCGGATGTGCGCCCGAGCCACCTCTTGCTCGACCACATCACTGCGATCGCGAGAAGCCCGCTCCAGCA
>SXHS01000057.1 GCA_005773145.1 Planctomycetaceae bacterium
AGAGGAAGGCGAGTTCTTGAGGAAAGCACATCGAGAGGAAGAGGTGTTGTGCAATGCCCAGTGGTACCGAGGTGTCAGGCCAGAATCTCGCGCAACACCTTGCCGTGGACGTCGGTGAGCCGGAAGTCGCGGCCGGCGTAGCGGTAGGTGAGTTTCTCGTGATTGAGCCCCAGTAGGTGGAGAATCGTCGCGTGTAAATCGTGGATACTGGTGGGCTTTTCTACCGCCTTAAATCCAAAATCGTCGGTCGCTCCGTAGGTCGTTCCGCCACGAATACCGCCGCCGGCCAGCCAGACGCTGAATCCATAGTGATTGTGATCCCGTCCCAGGCCGCTCTGGCCATTCCCGTGTAATTCGACCGTCGGCGTCCGGCCGAACTCGCCCCCCCAGATGACGAGCGTGTCGTCAAATAGGCCGCGCTGTTTCAAGTCCGTTAACAAGGCCGCGATGGGTTGATCAATTTCCCCCGCGGTCCTGCGATGCGATTCCTCGATCTTGTTATGATGATCCCAGGGCTGGCCCGCGCCGTGCCAGAGCTGCACGTAACGCACTCCACGTTCTAGCAAGCGTCGTGCGATCAAGGTCTGGCGTCCATGCACGGTTTCGCCATACATGGCCTGGCTGGCCGCGGTCTCGCGAGACAGATCAAATGCCTCGGCGGCCTCCAACTGCATACGAAACGCGAGTTCAAACGTGGCAATACGCGCATCCAATCGGGTATCCAACCGCGTGTCGCGATGCTCTGAATTGAAACGCAACAGCAAATCGAGTTGACGCCGCTGGGCGTCGGTTGTCACATGGGGGTGCTGGATGTTCTCAATCAGTTTATTCAGCTCCGTGTGTTTCGTATCCAGGTGCGTTCCTTGATAGACCCCCGGCAAGAAAGCCGCCTGCCAATTCTCGGCGTCCTTGACCGGCAATCCATCGGGACACATCGCAACGTAACCGGGCAGGTTCTCGTTTTCGGTCCCCAGACCATACAAAACCCAGGATCCGACACTGGGGCGGGGCTGCACGTTATCCCCGCAGTTCATGAGCATCAGGGATGGTTCGTGGTTGGGTACACTTGCGTACATCGAACGAATCACGGCCAGGTCGTCCGCATGCTGAGCCATTTTGGAGAATAGTTCGCTGATCTCCAAGCCGCTCTGTCCATAGCGTTGAAAGGAAAACGGGGACGGAAACGCAGCTCCCGTTTTCCTCTCTGTCCGCAGGGTCTCGGGAATGGTCTGCCCGGCGTATTTCGTCAACATGGGCTTGGGATCAAAGGTGTCGACTTGCGACGGACCGCCGTTCAAGAAGAAATGCACCACGCGCTTGACCCGTGCCGGGAAGTGCGATGGCCGTAGCGCAAGCGGCCGGAGGGTCAACGCATTGGCCGAACTCGTCTCGATATCTGCCAGCAAGCCCGCCAATCCAAGGGTTCCCAACCCCATGCCCGAGCGCGTGAGCATCTCCCGCCGCGTTAGATTCGACAGAGTTTCACGTCGACCAACCGATTCCTGGTTCATGGTTGAAGGATTCCTGTATTGGTCTTGATCATGAGGACGACACCACGCGTTGGGTGGCGGTCTCGCTCCCCGACTCAATCCAAAAATGCAAATTCATTTCCCGACAATAGCACGTGTGCCAGTTGTGACCAGGGCTCTAATTGCTCAGCCAACGGTTCCGCAGGTCCCGTGGGTTTGCTGGTTGAATGGAGTGCCATCGCTTCTTCCGTAGCCTTCCGAACCATTTCCAACGAGGCATTAAGTTGCGCAGGCGTGGCCGCACGCTGATACACGGCCGCAAACATCTTCTGTACACGCTCTTCAGGTGCCGTAATACGGGCCGTTCGCGCTGACAACTGCCTGGCACGTTCTAGCACCCATGGGTCATTGAGGAAGAACAAGGCCTGCTGTGGGACACTGGTCTGATTGCGCTGCGGCACATGCAGGTCGGGATTCGCAAAATCGAACACGCGCAGGGTGCTGGGGAGAAACTGCCGGTCGATCGTTCCGTACAGCGACCGTCGCCGGTAGACTGTGCTAAACAGATCATCAGCTTTCCCCCCCACACGGAGATCCAACTCCCCGCTCGCTCGCAGCGAATTGTCCCTCAATTCCTCAAAGGCGAGCCGCCGGGCCGGCATTCGCCACAAAAAACGACTATCCGGGTCGACCTTGAGGGCGTGAGCACGTGCCGTGGAATCCTCCGGGCCCTGCGCGCCGCGTCGGTAGGTGGCCGACAGCACGATCAATCGATGAAGTGATTTGACATGCCAGCCATCGGCGATGAAGCGGCGAGCCAGCCAATCCAACAAGTCCGGATGGCTGGGCGCTTCCGCCCGTATCCCAAAATCGCTGGGCGTGCGCACCAATCCGGCACCAAAATGGTGCAACCAGATGCGATTGACCATCACGCGTGCCGTCAAAGGGTTGTCGGGATCAACGATGGCTTCTGCCAGATCGAGTCGCCCACTGCCGCGCAGTTCTGGCCCAGGCTGCATCCGCGCGAGAAACTCAGGCAGTTGTCGCGGCGCCCAATCGCCCGGTGTCGCCGAGTTGCCACGGCGAAAAACACGTGCGGCACGAATAGAGGGTCGATCCACCAGACGCAACGCAATCGGTACCGCGGGGGGCGACTTATTCAAGAAGCGATCCACTTCGCCCTGTAGTTTCCACAGTTCCTCGGTATGCCTGGTCGGATACAAGAACTCGGTATCGGCCAAAGATTCGTCCGGAATCACACACGGCGACTGCGGCCCATACAGCACCTGTCGAAGTTCTTCGTCGGCCGAATTGGCGAGCCGTGTGGGGGGGGGCTGTTGCGCGGCCAACGCCCGTTTCTGTTCCGCGTTCCACTGTTGCTCGATGTCGGCCAAGAGTCTTCCATAGCATTCCGCCACGTCCTGCATGGACTTGGGTGCAGTGGCAAACAATGGCATCACAAGTGGATGGATCTCGCCCGCGGGTCGTTCGCGCAGGGCGCGCGTCACATCTTCCGACCGCATGGCAAAGTCCGCCTTGGCAATCGAAGCGTAGGCATGCCAGGGGACAAAGATTGGATCCTGTTGCTGACCGGCCCGTTCCAAGTAAAGAAACCAACGCCGCACGACGGCTGGGAGCAGATCCTCTTCGCCCAGAATCTGACTAAAGGCCTCATCGGGATAATTTTCTAGTTCCAATTGTGCCTTGAGGTAGTCGGCCACTCGCTGACGCACGCGTCCCGTGCTCTCCTCACGACGCTGCCGTTGTGCGTCCAAGAACGCGGCCTCGAGTTTGTGTAACTCGTCGCGAAAACCGGCCGTCGCATGAGAATCCGACGAGAGGTCGGTCAACGGCAACCGTTGCTCGGCACAGTTCTGGAATACGCCATACAGGGCATAGTAATCACGGATGCTGATCGGATCATATTTGTGATCATGACAGCGGGCACAGCCCACGGTCATGCCCATGGTGCCGCGCGTCACGACGTCAATCCGATCATCGATAATATCGTGCATGACCCCCAGAAACCGCCGGCCCAGTGTCAGAAAGCCCATGGCCGCCGCGGCCGATGGATCTTCGGGGGCCACTTGATCGGCCGCTAGTTGCAGCAGCAAAAATCGATGATAGGGAAGATCTTCATTCAGTGCCCGAACCACCCAGTCCCGATACGCCCAGGCATGGATCCAAAACCGTTCCTCGCGCGCGTAGACGTAGCCCTTCGAGTCGGAATAGCGGGCGACATCCAACCAATGTCGCCCCCATTGCTCACCGTAGGCGGGAGAGGCCAGAACTCGATCCACCAATCGTTCATAGGCCTGTGGATCCTCGTCCGCCGCAAAGGCTTCAACCTCCTCGGCCGTTGGCAAGAGGCCTGTCAGGTCAAGCGTTAGTCGACGAATCAGCTCGCGTCGGCTCGCCTCAGCGCCTGGCGTGATGCCGGCTTGGTCGAGTCGTGCTGCGACAAACCGATCGATCGCATTTTGAGCAGCGTCCGTTGGGCCTGTCGACGCCGGTACGGTCGGCAGAGCCAGCGGTTGAAAGGCCCAGTGGTCCTTGGGGTTGGGACGTTGTGCCGTGGCACTGGCGGGCGCAGGCCAGGGCGCACCCAACTCAATCCAATGTTGCAGCGCGGCAATCTGATCTGGGGAAATCGACTCGTCCGGCGGCATCTGCAATTCGCCCTCGCGCCGTACGGCTGCTAAAAGTCGGCTCTCTCCTGGCGAGCCCGGGACAACGGCGGGTCCGGAGTCCCCCCCCTGCAACATGGCCTCGCGCGAATCCAATCGCAAGCTGCCCCACTGTTTCTCAGGACCATGGCAGGAAATACACGCGGACGCCAGAATGGGATGTATCTGGCGTTCGAATAATTCGTGACTTTCCGTGTCGGTCGGGGACTCCGCACGTCCCATGGAACACAGAACCGCGACGATGATGCACGGATACGATGCGAACCGAGTCCAGGAGGCCCCATCACAGCACAGTGCCGCAATGCGTTTCAGCGTGCTCCTGCCGCTCCCTGATGCCACGATCGTATTCTTCAAGAGCGTCATTTGATCCATACGAGTGGCTGACAATAAAGTAAGAGGTGACAACCAATTCTTGCTGGCTCGTCAGCCTAGCCGATCCCCAACCGCTGGTGAATCCGCTCACAGATTTCAGGGGACAGGCGCAGGCCCTGGGCTAGCTCCTTGAGGTAGCGCACCTCGCGCTGCGTGTCCAGATCGATCGCCATCAAGGAGAGGGAATAAACCTGCTGCTCCATGCCGAGTGGTACAGACCAGGCAAATTCTCGGACATCGAGCGGCCTCGTGAATTCCTCCCGGAGAAATTGTACGACTTCCGGAGTCGTTTGATCCATGTGCTGCAGAATCTTCTGCTGCTCGGCTTCGTCAATCTGGCCGTCGGATTTGGCGGCGTTCACCATGGACCGAATCAGAACCAGGCACTGCTCGTCACTTGGCGCATCGGTCTGGTGGGGAACGCTGCGGGGGAGCGAGTCCATGGGCCGCTCGATCGGGCGTTCCGCCGGCAGAGAAGGTCTCTCGCGTCTCACCGGCTCGCCCCGCGGATTCATGGGACGGGAGCTTGGCCGTTCTGGCGCTTCCACCTGACGCTGCGCATTGCGATCACGTGCCACGTTGAGCAAGTCCTCCAACGATCGGGCCTGCTGCTCAATGCCGGCCTGATCCAGGTCCGACGGGGCTCCGGGTGCGGAGGAACGGCGCGACCGCGGCTCCTCACGGGGCGCAGGTTTCGTTTGGCCGCGGAGGATATCCTGCAGAATGTCCGCCCCCCGTCCCGAGCCACCCGATTTGTGCCCCAAGAGTCCGCCCAGGATATCGACTAGATCCATTGGAGATCCTTCCGAAAAATCGCCTACGGTTTGGGAATTATCGCTTTTGGAACCGTCGTGTCGGGGGAGTTCGACGAGGAGCCTGCCGAAGCACTAGGCCGGACGACGGCACCTGGCTCCCAGTATAACAGAACGGGTTGGGGCCGACAAATCGCACGTGCGCGTGGCCCCGTTCCGCCCATGGCCGGGCTTAGGCCCGAGCTAATACGATGGCCAGCCCTTCGTTTACCGCCCAGCCGAAGGCGCCGGCGGCGATGGTAGGGTGGTGTGATGGCCAGCGTGTCAGGCTATTCTCCCCCAACGGGCTCGTTTGCCCCCGCACGAAAACGCGAGTAGAATAAAGGCGACTGGACGGCAATGGCGGATATCATCCGCGTCCCGCCTGTGATTGCCGCGATCTCGAAATTTCCTTGATCCAAAGGCTCGATTTTTCTGCCCCTAGGGAGACCGTCCGATGTTACGTTGTCGCTGGCTGCATGGCATGATGGGTCTGGTTGGGCTGACTGTTCTTCAGGCATGGGTGATCCCGTCGGCCTTAGGGGCCGAGGATGTGACCGCTGCGGGGGCACCGCCGGCGGCGGCCAACGGCGGAGCCAGCGCATCATCGACCAAGCCTGAATCCAAGTTTCCGGAATGGAGCAAAGTCACGGAAGGGGCGGAGAAAATGGAGGGACTGTTCACCCTCTACTTCAACGAAAAAGAACAAAAGCTGCTGATGGAGATTAGACCCGATCAGCAGAAACAGGAATTGATCCTCCCCATCTCAATTGCTCGCGGTGCGGGGCGGATGTTCTTGGGCGGAGGGACGCTCAATTTTGGCGACCAATGGGTCGTCAGCTTTCAACGTAAGGCCGACCGCGTCTTAGTCGTGCGGCACAACGTGAAGGTTCGTGCTCAGAGTGGTTCCCCACAGGCCGACTCACTGAAAGTTTCCTATTCGGATAGCGTCATCGCGGCCATCCCGATTCGTTCCGAGCAGGGCGCGTCCGTGCTGGTCGACTTGGCGGATCTTCTGATGACCGACTTGCCCGGCATGGGCATCATGCCCGACCGCAATCGCAGCACTTGGCTCAAGCCCAAGGTATTTCCAGAGAATGTGGAGTTGGAAGTCAGTATCGTGTTCAACATGCGTAACGATTTCTTTTCCTACTTCTTCGGTGGTGACAGTGTACCCGACCCACGCGGCGCGCAGATCGTGATGCATTACGGCCTGTCGAAACTCCCCAGTGGCAGCTATAAACCTCGCATGGCGGACGATCGTGTAGGACATTTCTTGAGCAGTGTTGATGATTTCTCAACGGACGTGAGTGATTCGCCGCGGCAACGCTACATCACACGTTGGAATCTCGAGAAGAGCAAGCCGGGTGCCGAGAAATCACCGCCGGCCAAACCAGTTGTTTTCTGGATCGAGAAGACGGTACCGCGAGAATATCGACCGTACGTACGGGCTGGCATCCTCGAATGGAACAAGGCCTTTGAGAAAATTGGGTTCATTGAAGCGATTGAAGTCCGTGATCAATCGGAACTCGACCAATTCGACCCTGAAGATATTCGCTTCAACACGTTCCGCTGGATTACGACATCGGCCGGATTCGCCATGGGACCATCGCGGACCAATCCTCGGACCGGCGAGATCCTGGATGCCGATATTGTTTTTGATGAGGGAATGATTCGTCATTGGCGCGGTGAGTTCGTTCGCACGCGAGGCATTCCCGAAGCGCTGACACTGGCCCATCTGGATCAGCGGCAGGCTTTGTTCAAGTTGTTTACCCCCAATCTCTTGGAGTTTGCTGGCCGAGAGGCGGAATACAATCGGCTGATGACCGACTACCAAACCGCGCTGAAGGACCACCAGGGCACGATTGCGTCCCAGGTAACCCCACTCGCCGTTCGGGACCGCCCACTTTGCGGCTGCGAGTCCTGCATGATGGGGCAAGGCATGCAACGGCAAATCGGATTGATGGCGGCGGTCATGGCCGCGCAAGGCATGATCGAACCCGGTGGGAAAGTGCCGGAGGAATTCATCGGTCAGGCGATCAAGGAAGTTGTGATGCACGAAGTGGGACACACCCTGGGCCTGCGACATAATTTCAAGTCCAGCACCTTCATCAGCCTCCGCGATGCCAACAATCCCGAGATCACCCGCAAGAAGGGGTTGACCGGGTCTGTCATGGACTACGCACCGGCTAACTTCGCTCCCAAGGGGGATAAACAAGGGGACTACTTCTCGGACACCATCGGCCCCTATGACTATTGGGCGATCGAGTACGCCTACAAGCCGGTTAGCGGCGACGAAAAGGAGGAACTGGCGAAAATCGCGGCCCGTTCGTCCAGTGAGGATCTCACCTTCGGTACCGATGAGGACCTATGGTTGAATCCCGATCCTCGGATCAATGCCTTCGATCTGGGCGATCCGCTCGAATACTCCCAACAGCGTGTCCGACTCATGAAGGAGTCCATGGACCAGCTCGCGGAGCGGGTGGTTACTAAAGGAGAAGGCTGGCAGCGGGCTCGGCAAGCTTTTGCCATGATGCTGGGCGAAGTGGCCTATGCGTCGTATCTCAGCAGTCAGTATATCGGCGGTCATTACACATCGCGGGCGCACCGTGACGACCCTGATGCCAAGCCCCCGATGGATTTAATTCCGGTCGCCAAACAGCGAGAAGCAATGAAATTTCTGCGAGACGAAATTCTCTCGGATCAGGCCTTTCGCTTCTCGCCCGAATTATTGCGACGATTGGCTCCGGACCACTTCTACGATCAAGCCATGTTTCTATTCCGCAGCGGGTACCAATATCCACTCTCGGATACGGTACTCTCCATTCAACGCGTTGTCTTGTCACGATTTTTGGACAGCAGTGTGTTGCGATCGGTCCAAGATGCACAGCTGCTGGCCGCCGAGGGGCAAGATGTGCTCACCATGTCCGAGATCTTTCAATCGTTGACCGATGCCGTCTGGACGGAGATCCCAAAAATCGATCCGGCTGCGGCCGACAAGCCCAAGGTAAGCGTCTCGCCGATGCGCCGAAATCTGCAGAGGGAGCATGTATCGCGACTGTCTCAGATGGTGCTGGGACCACGCAATGACTTCAGTTTCTTCGCCTTCTTGTTCTACGATAGTCGCCCCGTGCCGGCCGATGCCAAGGCCCTGGCCCGCCACCACCTAAAACTACTTGCCACCCGGCTTGAGGCCGTGAATCAGAAAGCCGATCTGAATGACGACACCCGCGCCCACCTGGAACAAATACAGGTGCAAATCGCCAAGGTCCTCGAAGCCGATGTGACCATGAATCAGCCGTAGCGATCGGCCACCACACGACTGCGTGCCGCACAGTTTGGGTGCCACGGGCGGCTTGTCCGCCCGTGAATGTGTGCGCGAATGACGTGCGAAGTTGGGCGGAATGCGCCCCGCAGGGCAACGCCGTGACGGATTTTTTGATGGGAAAAATGGGGTTTTCTCGTTCCCAGGCGGCGCCTTACCATCTGTGACGACCAGAAACACGGTTGGCGCCGCGAAACCATCGGGATGCGTCCGCACTCCCGCCGATCGCCGCATAACCCTCAGTTCTCATTTGCGTGGAATTCACTCGCGTGCGCTTCGTGCTTGTAGTTTTGCTGGTTCCCAGGCAGGAGCCAGGGAACGAACTCACCCCACTTTCCCGACGGAAAGTGCTTCACGGCGTTTCCCCAGTCGAGGGGGCAAGCGAGTTGCATTTGCTCAATGCTAACAGTGGATACAGGGTCCCGCTATAAGTGATGAAATGATGGTTGTCGTTGTTCAGCGAGCGAGTCCACCAGCGTCCGGACTCTTGTTGGTGGGTGAGCAACCACCGAACGGCGCGCTGAATGCGGGGATCGTCGGCCGGGACGCCTGCTTCTCGCAATACGATGACCGCCAACCCCGTTTGGTGGCCATCGCTGGGCGGGTCCCGATACTCAGGTTCCGACTTCAGCTTCTCGGCCCGATTGCCGCTCCCCCAAGCTTCCGGTTGGGAAAACGCACGCAGCGACCAACCACCGTCCTCGCGCTGATGCTTCCCAATCATCGCGATGATTTCTTGCTTTCGCACGTCATCAAGGAGGCCGGGAAGTCGACTATTGGCCCATAGGAGCATGACCCGACTATAGTCGTGGGGCGGAGTCGTGGTCTGCAGATAGTGCTTGAGCCGCGCAACCTTGGCCTGTTGCGGCGCATCCTGCGATAGGTGTTCGAGCCAGCCGGGGGCTGTGCCGATGGCGATTGCGGCAATCGTGGCGCCGTGATAGACGTCCGATTCGAACGGCGGCCAGCAATCTTGGTTCCCCCAACTGCCATCCTCCGATTGCACATCAAACATCAGTTCGATCGCGTCCACCGTCTCGGGAGACAGGGTCTTCGTGATGTGGGCATCCCATTCCGCGAGGCCGGCGGCGATGTAGGCAGCAATCGTCGGCTGCACGTCTTGACGTATTTCCTGGGGATCGCGATCTGGGTTACGCAACTCCTTCAACTCACGCACAAAGAAGGAACGCATCGACTCAGACGGCTTGCCTGCCTCGGCTGTGAGCGCTGGTCGAATCAACATATACGTCCCATTGGTGTGGCAGGTGACACAGCGGTGTGTCTTGGACCAAGCCTCCGCCCCCTGCTCGGCATAGTCGAGCGCCGGTGCCAGCGCGAAAGTCTTCCGCAACGGTTCATCGGCACTCGCCGACGGTACCGTGATCCCGCCCGCCTGATACTGAGGCTTCGCCGCATTTGGGGCCGAATCGTCCCCGAAGGCGGTCGACGAGAATACCCCAATAACCGCCAGAAGGGGCGCAACGATCCCGCGTGAAGTCAACATCTGAAGTTCTCCCCTCGATTAGATAGCCAATGAATCTTAGCAACGTGATTGAACTGCCCATCGCACGGCGCATGGGCAGCAAGCCATTCAGGAATCGTTGCGCAGATGCCCCAGATTATACGACCCCTTCCAGAGGGTCGTCCAGCGCAAGGAGGGCAACCATGGCCGATTCCGCCAGCGCCTCGTAGTCCATCTGCGAGCAACGGGCCCTTGCAACAACAGCGCGTTACCCGTCCGATTCGTACGACCGTCGTAATCGGACACATCACTTGTGTTGGCGGTTCTCGCCCCGGTCGGCTGTTGGAATCTATAGTTGCTTATTGTGGCTCCCGCTCACCGTCTGCCGCCCCCGACTTGCGAGGTTCCTCGATCATGTACGCGCTCCCAGGTTCTCCCGTGGAAAAGCTTGATTCCCACCACAAGGCCCTGCGGGTCAATCTGGATGGACGTCGTTACGGGACGTTCGCCGAGATCGGTGCCGGGCAGGAAGTGGTTCGCTGGTTCTTTCGTGCGGGGGCTGCAGCGGGCACCATCGCCAAGAGCATGTCAGCCTACGACATGGCGGTGTCCGATGCCATTTACGGCCCCTGCCAGCGATACGTGAGTCGGGGCAGATTACAGAGCATGTTGGACTACGAGCATGCGTTGAATCTTAGCCGACTCGCAGAACAGCGGGGCGATACGACCGCTTTCTTTACCTTTGCCGATACGGTCGCCGCCCGCAGCTTTCGCGGAACGAACGAATGTCATGCTTGGATGGGGGTCAAGTTCCAGGCGCACCCACGCGATCAGGATAGTCAGATCGTGGTGCACGTCCGGATGCTGGACACCGAGGCCGCGGCGCAGCAAGAAGCCTTGGGAATCATCGGCGTGAACCTGTTGTACGGTGCCTTTTTCCTGAACCACGAACCGGAATTGCTCGTCGAGACGCTGCTGGATAACCTATCCCGCCAACGCATTGAGATCGACATGGTGGAGTTTTCCGGTATCGCCTTCCGGCATGTGGACAATCGCTTGATCAGCCTCAAGCTGGTGCAGATTGGGCTCACGGACGCCGCCATGTTCTCGGCCACGGGGGACGTCTTGCAGCCCTCCGAAGTATTGCACAAGCGGGCAATCCTAGTGGAACGGGGCCGTTTTCGCCCCGTGACCCATGTCAACGTGGACATGCTACGCGCGGGACGGCAAAAGATGGCCGTCGATTCTGGGGTGGCGGAAGACGACATCCTCCCCCTGATGGAGATCACCATGCAGCACTTGTCCGCCGATGGCACGGTCGATACGCGTGACTTCTTGGCCCGCGCCGACGTGCTGGCCACGACCGGGTGCACCGTATTGGTCTCGAATTATCTGGAGTACTACCGACTGGCCGCCTACCTGCGCCGCCACTCGCGCGAGCCCATGGCCATCGCCATGGGGGCCGCCAGTCTACGTCAACTCATGGATGAGAAGTACTACGCCCATCTGGACGGCGGTATTCTGGAATCGTTCGGCCGCATGTTCAAGAACGATCTGAAACTGTACATCTATCCGAGTCTGCAGACGCATACTCAACAGCTGATGACCGTGCACAATCTGGAGGTGGCCCCGGAACTCGGCAAGTTGTACGGCTATCTGTGTGACCGCCAGGACATTGTCAGCCTGGACAACTACCACGCCGACTACCTGCCCATTTACTCGGACGATGTTCTGCAGCGGATTCGTCGCGGGGATCCGAGCTGGCTGCACATGGTCCCCGAATCGGTCGCCGAGATCATCCAGCGTCGCCATCTCTTTGGATGGCGTTCGCCAGCCGCCCCACTTCCAGTCGGTGTCACGGACGGCGCGCCGACGAGTGCCGCTCCACAGTTGCTGGGCCGGTGAGGCACCATCGGTAGGACGTTGTGCCGCCCCAGCCGGCAACGCCGTGACGGAATTGGATCGGTCGCTCGTTTCCAGGCTCTCGCCTGGAAACGAGAGAAACCCCAATTTTCCCGGTAAAATTCGTCACGGCGTTGCCCTGCGGGGCGCATTCCGGCCAACTTCGCGCGTCCCTCGCGCACACATTCACGGGCGGACAAGCCGCCCGTGGCACCCAAACTGGAGTCTCACGTACCGGGCGGCGACTCTCGCACGATGTATCGAGTATACTGGCCGGACTATCAGCCTCGCCGTCAGAATTTCGCTAGGGGATTGTTCTTCGATGTCGAATCGCATGTGTCGTTGGGGCGTTCTCGGAACCGCGAACATTGTCCGCAAGAATTGGCCGGCCATTTGGCATTCCGGCAATGGGGAACTCGTCGCGGTTGCCAGTCGCGATCGGTCTCGCAGTCAGGCCTTTATTGATGCGTGTCAAACGCACGTCCCCTTTGCCACGCCGCCGCAGGCCATCGGCGATTACGAATCCCTGCTGGCTCGCGATGATATCGATGCCGTGTATGTCCCTCTGCCCACCCGGGTCCGCAAGGAGTGGGTGATTCGCGCCGCCGAGATGGGGAAACACGTGCTCTGCGAGAAACCGTGCGCGGTTACCGCGGCGGACTTGTCGGAGATGTTGGCCGCGTGTCGGCAAAACAACGTGCAGTTCATGGACGGCGTGATGTTCATGCATAGCCACCGCCTGCCCAAGATGGGGGAGGTTTTGGCGGAGGGATCCCAGATCGGCGATGTTAAGCGGATCACGTCGCATTTTGGCTATTGCGCGCCACCCGAGTGGTTTACCACCAATATCCGATCCGCCAGCGAGTTGGAACCTCTGGGCTGCCTGGGGGACGTCGGCTGGTATTGTTTGCTCATTACGCTCTGGAGCGTGAGCTGGCAGCTGCCGCGCGAAGTCGTGGGGCGTGCCCTGCAAGTCAGTCATCGGCCGGGGAGCCCGCACCCCGTGCCGATTGAGTTCTCGGGTGAGATGTTCTTTGACGACGGAGTGTCCGCGGCGTTTTATTGTTCGTTCGTGACCCACGACGAACAATGGCTCCGTGTGAGCGGCACGCGCGGCCACTTGTTTGTGCCCAACTTTGTCGTTCCGGCCTATGGTTGCCAGAGTTTTTTCGAGGTCCAGCAAGATCGGCTGACGATTGCGGGGTGCCATTTCAACCGCGAGTCCCGTCAATGGAGGCACGCGGTCGACGAATACAGCAGTGGTGCGCGCAACTCGCAGGAAACAGAAATGTTTCGCGCGTTTTCCGCCGGCGTATTGTCCGGAACGCTCGAACCGTTTTGGGGGGAGGTCTCGCTCAGAACTCAACAATTGCTGGATGCGTGCCTCGCCTCCTCCCACGCCGGCAGTCGCCCCGTCGCAGTGCCTGCTGCGCCCGCGCTGTAGTCGAACTTCGACCGCAAGGGCGGGCCCCTGCCGCCCCTGACTTTCTGAACTGGGGCGACGGCGGACCCGTGTGCCTGACAGTCCTCGCCACATCCTCTATAATGGACAGGTCATGAAGGAAGACCCACAGGATATCGTTCGGTTTCATCACGAAACCAAGTTGCAGCAGTCAACGCTCGTGCTGGCATTCACCGGATGGATGGATGGCGGCGATGTGTCGACCGGTACCGTACGTCATCTGATCACACTTCTGGATGCGGAACCGATTGCTGAGATTGAACCGGAGCACTTTTACGTCTACAGTTTTCCCGGATCCATGGAGTTGGCGGCCCTGTTCCGCCCGCACATCGAGATCAAAGACGGATTGATCACATCCATCGACATGTTCCGGCCGACGTTCTTTTGCCATCCGGCGGCCAACCTGGTGTTGTTCATCGGCAAAGAGCCCAATTTACGATGGGACCTGTTCGGTCGGTGCCTGTTCGACGTAGCGAGTCGCCTGGACGTCAAGCGGATCGTATTCGTCGGATCCTTTGGCGGGGCCGTGCCGCACACGCGTGCGCCCCGTCTGTATGTCACCTGCTCGGCGCCCCACCTGCTCGAGGAAATGGATCCCTATGGTGTGCGCCGCAGTGGTTACGAGGGGCCCGGTTCCTTTACCAGCTACCTCATGACCCAAGCACCCCAAGTAGGGCTGGAAATGGTCTCGTTAGCCGCCGAAATTCCCGGCTACTTGCAGGGCACGAATCCCGTCAGCATCGAAGCCATGGCCCGTCGGCTGGCAAAATTGTTGAAACTGCGGATCAATCTGGACAGCCTGCGTGCCGCCAGCACCCAGTGGGAGCTGCAGATCTCGTCCGCAGTCGATCAAGACCGCGAATTGGCGGAAAAGGTCCACGCGCTCGAACGCGAGTACGACAACGAACTGCTCCGCTTAGACTCCGATGCCGCATCGCATTGACGATCACCTCGTTTACCGCCCAGCCGCAGGCGCCGGCGGATACAGCGCGGGAAGCCCTACGACTGAACCAATCCCTATCACAGGAAGGTGCGGCGGCCTGCCGCTCCCGTGGCACTTGAGGTCCGGTGATCCCGGCGGTTTCGCCTTGCCCGTGAGCTAGGGTGTATAATGCGGGTCGCTTGGGCGACTCGCCAAGTGCCGGAGTCCGACCAACACCCGACGACAGGCACGAGTCAGCGCTTCAAACGCCGGACGCGACAGACATGCCGTTCCTGGAACAAATCATCATCCGCTTGCTGCTATGGATCGGCCTGCCGCTGGCCTTGATCACGCTGCTTGTCGGCCCGGTTCGGTTGTGGCTGTCGCTGAAGCAGGGCTGGAGCTGGCTCACCAGCCGCAAATTGGCCCCCGAGGAAATCATCAATCAGGTGGTCCAGCAGCATCAGCAGCACGTGGCCGGGCTGCAAAAGGTCATCGACCAGGCAGAGACCGCGCACCGGACTATCGAGACGCAATTGAAAACCAGCAGCAAGAATGAAGCCGAACTCGAAGCCGAATCTCGACATTTAACGAGTGCGGGGGACGAGCTGGGGGCTCGGGCGGCACTCTACAAGCTGAATCTCGAGCGTGCGGCGATGGCGACCTATCAGGAACAGTTGGACCGACAGAAGGCGATGATCGACGAATCGCGACAGCGGTTGTACCTCGCCGAGCTGCAATTGCGCCAATACGAAGTGGGCCGGAGCATCCTGTTGTCGCAACTCGCTGAAGCCGAGAAGGTCGAGGAACAATACGTGATCGCCCGCGACTTCGATCCGTTTAATGCCGTGGCCAATTGGCGCAAGGCCGAGGGGATGGTTTTGGAGAAGCAGCTCAGTGCCCGCGCCATGGAACGCGTCTTTGTCGACACACGTGTCTTGGCTGCGGGGGCGCAAGGCGCCGACATGGACCGGGCGGAACTCGAATCCCAACTCGCCGCGTTGCGTGCCGAATTGACCAAGTCTCAGTCGACCAACGAACACCCTGCGGATCCCTCCGACCCGAACACACTGCCACGCCGCACACCTACCGTGGACGAGTCGCGGCCGAAGCCATGATTTCGTCTGGCAAGACACCGAGAATCACGATCCTCCTTCCTGTAAGAAGAAGCCATTATGTCTGTCCTGAATAGCGGAAAATTCTGGGTCCGAATCGGCATCACTCTGGCCGTGCTGGGAATCCTCCAGCAGATCTGGCACTGGGAAGTCGAGCGTATTGAAGTGCCGGCCGGCGAGTATCTGGTGCGCATTCATCGTTGGGGCAAGAACCTCCCCTCCGATCAAATTGTTGCCCCGGACCCGTCCTACAAGGGAGTCATGCTGGACGTCCTCCCTGAAGGGCGCCATTTTCTCAATCCGATCTTTTGGAGTTATGAACGGCATCGAGTGGTGGACGTCCCTAAGGGGAAGTGCCTGGTGCTGACCCGGAAGTTTGGACGGGAGATTCCGGCCGATCGGATCGCCCGGGGCGAGGTGTTGGCGCAGCATGATCCCGCGCAGCCATTTGCGGGGGAACGGGGCGTGGTGCGCGACGTGCTCGGGCCCGGCAGCTACCGACTCAATCCCTATGCCTATTCCTGGGAGGAACACAATGCCGTCCAAGTCGACGCCCGGGAAGTGGGCGTGCGTGCTCTGCTGATCGGCCAGGATTCGTCCCAATCGGCCAACGACTCCGTACAAGGTCGGTACGTGGTGAGTGAAGGCTCACGGGGGATCCAAAAGTCAACTCTCTCGAATGGTACGTACTACATCAATCCCTACGTCGAGTCGATCAGCACGGTGGAGGTGCAGGCGCACCGTGTTGAGTTGTCCGACATCGTGTTTCCATCGCGGGATGGATTCATGATGAAACCAGTGGTGGTGGTTGAGTATTCCGTGCTACCGGATCGAACGCCCGAGATGCTCGTTCGACTTTCCGACATCGGTCAGTTACACCAAAGGGACTCGACCCCGGCGGAACAAGCGGAGAACGAAATTCTGCAAAAGGTGATTCTGCCGCATATTCGGGGTTATGCGCGCATCGAAGGGAGCAATTTCTTCGCCCGGGACTTCATCACCACGGAATCGGCGACCCAAGCGGTGGCGGCGTTGGATGACGCAGCTCAGAAAGCCGCTCAAGCCGCCAAAACGCCCGTGGAAAAGCAGGGGAATCCCGCACAAGCAGGCGTGACGTCGCAGCGGGTTGCCAATGCTCGCGAACGCATGCAACAGGCCATGTTCAACAAAGTGAAAGAGCCGTGCCGCGAGCTGGGAGTGGATGTGCGCGCGGTGGTGATCGCCGACATGCCCCCCCCGGAAGAATTGGCAAGTCAAATTGGCCAGCGAGAATTGGCAAAAGTGGAACTGGCCAAAAACGCTTCGGTGATTCGCCAGTTTCGCGCACAACAAAGCCTGGATGCCGCCAAGGCGTTGAAGGAACAGGCCCGACAGAAAGTCGGGGCCGAAACCCGACTCATTCAGGCCAAGACCAGGGCCAATCAAATCAAAGAGGTCGCCGAGTCGCAACTCAAGCAGGAGTTGGATAACGCCCAAGTGGCGTTGGAGGCCTCGAAGAAACAGGCGGAGGCCCAGTTGACTACGGCCCGCGCCGAAGTGGCGGTCATCGACAGCCAGAATACGGCAGAGGTCGCGGGGCTGCAAACGGCCGTGCAAGGGTTTTCCAGTCCCCGCCACTTCGCCCAATTCCACGTGATCTCAAAACTTGCGCCAACCCTACGCGAGATCTTTGCTGCAGATGACAGCGATTTTGCCAAGATCTTTTCGAATTACATGAGCCCCCAGGCCCCGGCCGCCAACGGCCCGCAGGAGAATTCCCGATGAGTGACCGATTTGAGTCCTTTGGCAAACCCATGCGCAGCGGAGCCTGGCAGGTCTGGAAACGACGCCTGATCGCCTGGGGTGTGCTCCTGGCAGCGATGCTCGTTTTTGTCATGCTCACCTGGAACGCATTCTTTGTCTACGTCCGGCCCGGGTACCATTTGGTGACCATCACCCGCGCCGGAAAGCCGCTCGAGCCTGGACAAATGCTCGCCGAGCCAGGCCAAATGGGCGTGCAGCGGCAAGTGCATGGCGAAGGGTGGCATTTCGTACTCCCCATCTACAACTCGACCGAGATCGAAGAGAACACCGAAATCAAGGCGGGAGAAGTCGGAATCGTGACTGCCAAAGGGGGCAAGCCCTTGCCCCCCGGCCGCTTTCTCGGCGAGGAGGGGGAACAAGGCATTCAACGCAAAGTCCTTCTGCCGGGCACGTATCGCATCAACCAGCGGGGTTTTGACGTCGAGATCGTCAAGGCCACGCTCATCGAACCCGGGTATGTCGGTGTCCTGCAGCGTATGCTGGGCAAGAAGAGCGCCCAGCGATTTGCCCAGAACGACGATGAGATGGGAATCGTGCAGCAGCACCTGCAGCCCGGACTCTATTTCCTGAATCTACGCGAGTATCGTGTTATCAAGTCGGAAACGGGCATCTTCCAAACAACCTTCCATTTTGACGAAGACCCGTCCCAAAATACGGCCATCACCTTCGTCTCCAAACACGGATTGCCGATCAGTCTGGACTGCACAATCGAATGGGAAGTACGGCCAGAAGATGTACCCGCACTGGTTGCGGAATACGGTTCGCGCGATCAGGTCGAACACAAAGTGATTGAGGTCCAGGCCCATTCCATCGGCCGCGACAAAGGGATCAACTACGGCGTCCAAGACTTCCTGGAAGGCAACCTGCGCGAGAAATTCCAGGAAGAATTCACCAAGGAACTCGTACGAGTCTGCGCGGAAAAGAACGTCACGATCAATTCAGCGTTCATCCGCAACACGGTCATTCCCGAAACCTACCTGAAGCCCATTCGGGAAAAACAAATCGCCGGTGAAACCGAATTGACCAATAAGGCCAAGGAGCTGACGGAGCAGAGCAACGCCGAGGTGGTACGAGAATCGGAATTGATCGCGCAACGGGTCTACGAGGTTGAGGCGGAGACCAAGCGGATTGTTGCGGGAATTGATCGCGATGTTGAAAACACCACCACCAAAACCGAGGCGGAAGTGCAACGGCTCAAGGCCGACTACCAAGCCCGTATCGTCGTATTGGAAAGCGAAGCCCGGCAAGTCTTGGGAATGACCAAGGCTGAAGCGAAAAAGATGACCGAGACGGCCAAGAGCAGCCTGTTCAAACTCAAGATGGACGTTTTCCAGAACGACAATGATGCCTATCTGCGCTACACCATGTCCCAGGAACTGAATCCGCAAATCGTCTTGCGTCTCTTCCACGCCGGGAGCGGCACCTTCTGGACCAACCTGGGAGACAAAGCGGTCAATCTCATGCTGCCGGCCGGCGCGGCGCCTGCGGCCCCTGAAAAAGAGCGAGCCGGCGCGAACAACAAGTAACCGCAATTCGTTTACCGTAGGCGCCGGCCGCATCTCGTTTACCGCCCAGCCGTAGGCGCCGGCGGAAGTTCGACCGTCGCATCCAAAGCCGCCGGCGCCTTCGGCTGGGCGGTAAACGAAATCCATCCGCCGGTGCGTTCTCAGGCGGGGAGGCGCGAATGAGCGAAACTAGAACCGCGACGACCGGTCTTAGGCGATGCTCGCCCCTCGCCAGGGACGGAGCCAGGCGAGGTTCATCAGGATCAGTTGGCTCACGACAAAGAGCAACAAGGAGTGCAGCACGCCCTCCGTGAACCCGTAGGAATGCAGTCCCACGCCCAGTTCGTTCACGCCAAACCAGGACCAAGCCGTGACGATGTTGCCCCCTATTGCGAGTACTGCCAGTCCTCGCTCGCGGATCATGCCATCCCACCGCGCGTGCAGCACCAGGGCGTTCCACAGCAGAATGATGAGGGCCCCGTTTTCCTTGGGGTCCCAACCCCAAAACCGGCCCCAGGAATCATCTGCCCACAGCCCCCCCAACACGGTGCCAAAAAAGCTGAAGAAAATCGCGAAGCAAATCGTGCCATAGATCATGCGCGACAGATTTTTGCTTTCGGCGGCGTCCCAATTCGAGGCGAGCCAGCGTCGTAACAGGTACGCAATGGCAAACGCTCCCGCCAAGAATGTCGTGGCATAACCAAAGGCAATGCAGACCACATGGGTTGCCAGCCAGAATTGGGTATCCAACACGGCTTGCATCACCGCGATGGTATCTCCATCCCCCAGGTAATGGGCTACGACCAGACTGCCGAAGCCGCAGGCCGCTGCGGTGATGGTCCCCATGCCGTTGCGAAACAATCGCTCGAACAGCAAGGCCAGCAACTCGATGGCCCAGCCGATGAAAATGGCCGACGAGTACAAATTGGTGACGGGCGGGCGTCCCGAAATGACCATCCGCCCTATCAGGGCGATGGTATGCAGCGTCAGCGTTATCACCATCAACCAGGTGGCCGCCCGTTGCAGGGGCACCGACCACCCCAACCAACTCAGAGCCGATAGCGCGAAGACGATCACGCACAGCACCGAACACCAAAAAAATGGGGCTCGGCCGTTGAAGTATCGCTCGAATTGATAGAACGACTCAAATCGGCCGATGACGATTCGGCTCAACATGTTGGCCTTCGCCTTGAGTTCCGGAGCGGGACTTTCCGCTACCGCCTTCTGATAGTTCGCCAATTGTTGGTTAAAAGCCGAATTGTCCCCCTGTGCGTAGCTGGCCAACATTTCCGCCAGCGCCTCCGTCGTCGCGGCGGGTTGCTTACCAAAAATTTGTCTCTCCACGTATAAGCGTGCCAGCGCCGTGCTGTAGGGCTGCCACTTCCCATCGGCCTGCGTGGGGGGAACCATGGAGGGAACTTCGCGTTCCTCCAATTGACGCGCCTGCTCCATCAAGTCCGCCGTAAAATGCTGTAGTTTCAGGCGAGCGGTGTCCTGATTCTGTTTCCACTCTTCCTCCGTGGGGAGTGGCAACAAATTGGGAGGACGAAAGGCCATATGCAACTTCATCAGGGCATCGAGCCGGGACTTCAGGTCCAGCAGTTTGCGCTGATAAAAAGTGAGTTGATCGGGGCGCGATTGCTTGACTTCGAGAGCCATCTCGATCTCGCGGTCGAAACGAGCCACCAGCTTGTGAATCTTTTCAGAAACGCCTGCGGTCTCCTCAGGTGGCAGGGCTGCGCGGACCCGATCGACAAGTGCGTTGACATCCCCCTGGAAATCGGCCAAGAGCTCTGCCTTGAGATTCGGGAAGGCCAGTTGCAAATCCTTTTGGATGCTAGGCCAGTGCGTCCGTATCTGCTCCTCGTCGAGCGGGGCGGTGGTCCCAGGGATCAATTCACCGATTGCGTAACCATGTTTCTTGCGTCGGGGCAGACCGAACTTGTCCAGTAACTCCTGGCTGTCGATGCGAATCACCCGATGTTGCCTCGCCCGGTCCACGCCGCTGATCAAGTCCAAGAGAAACTGTATCGCCGGTGCATTGCGCATCAGCAGTGGATCGGTCTTGAGTTCGACTTGCATCCGATCCAATCCCGTCTTGTCTTGAATCCGCTGCACGATCTTGGCAGCATCCCCTTCGAGGGCCAACAAATCCTCCGAATTCAGCGCCGGAAACTCCTTTTTCAGATCGCTTTCGATGCTGGCCCAATTCTGTCGGATCACCTCGGTGTCCAGGGCCGCCTGAAACGTCTCCCGCCCTGATGTGACCTTGAGCGTATTGCGCGCCAGCGAGTCTAGAGGCTTGATGCGCCCTTGGTCCTGCACCGGCAGGTCGCCGAACGCCATCAGGTTGGGCTCGCCCGGGACGGGCGCTCGTTGCGTGGAAAACCTTGTAACCAATGCCAGCGCCACCAAGCTGACGACTGCGGGAAACCAGAGTCCGCTCAGGCCCCGTGGTGTGGTCGATGAACTAGCGTCCGACGCGGCGGGATCGGCAACGGTTTGTTGTCGCCGGAGAAAGCGGGTTAAGGTAATGAGAAAATGCGCGCCCATGCCCGTGACGATGATCATGCAGGCTACATAAGGCATCATCCAGCCGCGATTGGTCACGACGGAGAGGGTGGAGTACTCGCGGCCGCGTGCGTCTTTGTCGTAGCTACTTTGATAGAACGTCGATCCCGCATATCGCAGCGGACTATTCATCGCGATCTCGAAAGTGCTATCCAACTGGCGTGGCGCGTCCACCATCTGAAATCGAGACGAGTAAACACGCGGCGTTTTTGTGCCGGGATAGTCCTCTTTGACGACATCCAGCAGCTTGACGGAATACGGCTTGTAGCTGCGTTGGAACCTCAATTGCAGATCGTACGATCGTCCATCGACCTCAACCGAATCGGTATCGAACGCCATCGCCCCGCGCATGTCCTCCAGCACGACTTGCGATAACAGATAGGTCCCCAAGTCTTCGCCGGTTTTTTCGTGCAGACAGCGGACGAATACGGCCGCCTGGTCGACATTGCCACCGCTGGCCCCCGTACCATGACTCACGGCCACGACTTCCAGTGTTCGACCCCGTCCGCGATTGGCGACAGGTGTCCGCCCTTCCGGCAGTGGCCGCAAGGAGGCATTCCGGTGGACTTGCACGATCTCCATGCGGAAGGGCAGCTTAGCATCTTCAATCGGCGCGCTCGCTAATTCTGTTACTTTACCGTTGCGGAGCACGGGGACGACCACAACTCGATCCTGGTCCGCATGCGTCCCGTCATGACGATCGATCACGGCCAATTCCACGGCACGCAGATCGTGGGCATGGTACGCCGTCTGCCCCTCGCCAAATGTGATTTGTTCTTCCACGTCGTATTTGCTGACATACAGTTGACTGAACATCATCAGCCCTACGCCGGCATGTAGTAACACCACGCCCGCTCGGCGCTGGAAGAAGAACCAGCAACCACAGAGCAATACGAGTCCGGCCAGAAAACCTTGGAGCAGTTGCCACAAAATGCGCATGCCGGAATCGCCGAGATAGGAATCATTCCCCGCGAAACCAATCCCCAAGCAGACCGCTCCCAGCAACACGCTCAACGCGGCCAGCAGGCCAAATTCGCTGCCGCGCCAGCCCACCGCGTGCCCCTTGGTAACGGCTCCCCAGACGCTCGCAATCCACGTCACCGCCAGCCCCAACTGCATCAATCGCCACAGGGTTTGAAACGATACGGGGGGCACTCCCTGTAAGCCTTCATGACTATGGCCGTTCGCAATGACCAGCCACGTCACCAGGACACCGAGTGTGGTAACTACCAACCCAGCCAGCCATTGTCCGCCGCGTGCCCGTACCTGAAAACGAATCGCATGCGCCGCCACGAGATTCAATGCCATGGCCGAACCGATCAACGCGCCCCCCGGGAAAGGGAATCGCATCTCGGATGCACGCAGATCGGGCAAGTAGGAGGGCCAGGTCGGAAAGAAGGACCGAGGGAAAAAAGTGCGAAGTTCAATGAGGGCGATCCACGATCGAAAGTAGTCGTCCACCACCTCCCACATGTCCTTGTAGTACTGCGCGAGCGTCCCCACGAAGACAATGAAGATCGCCATGGCCATCAGGGTCACGGTCAGTTTCAGAGATGCCAACGGACGTAGCGCGGACCGCCACGTCATGCGTGCGCCGATCTCGTGTGGCCTCGCCTTCACGGCGGTCGTTACCGGCAGCGCGGTGGCCCGCTTCACGTTCTCACGCATATCGTCATCCCCCTAACCGTTCGGCTGCTCGCGCTTCCCAAAACGCAACGAACGCACGAATTGTTCGAAATGCTCACGCTCACGTTCCGCCAACTCGGCATGGCCGCGTAACTTGACGAACCAAATTGTCTCGCCTCGCGTCACAATCGCCCCCAAAATGGATTCGCGCGTTTTCGATTCCGGCGGGCTGGTGAGCTGCACATACGGTACCGGCTCTTGCTCGACAGAAATCGTTGTCAGCTGCTCGTCAAGCTGTTGGCGACTCTCCAGCGGCGGCAATTGGATCTGCCCACGCCACCGATTGACATTGGCCAGGAGGTCATTTCCCTGAGTGGGTAGGGAGATGATGGTAATCTCGAGTTTTTGATCGGCCTGACGCACCTCAAAGGCCGCTTGTCGCATGCCCCCCATGGTCGGCAGTAGCTGCCACCCCACAGGAACGTCGTAGCTGGGGCCCGCAGGTGACGCCGACGTTTCCGCCGTAGCCTCGGTCTTGGGGACCCAGTACTCGCGGATTCCCTCCTCGTGGCGGCACCCCACAACGCCAACGCCAACGATGAGCAACACCGCGCGACCGGCGGCTTCGAACGGGACTCGGATCAGCATGGGTGGGTCTCGGATTGCGCGTAGGTGGGCCTACCCACAGTATAGCAACCGTCTCCGACCGGCAGTAGGTCGGGATGCTTTCACCCATGCGGGCGCCACAGAAGGCACACAAGGCCGTTGTGGGCGAATAGTTGTGGTGGAATAGGAGCCGCGATCACGTGATCAATAGCCCAGCACAAGATCCATGAGCCAACTGGTGGCCGCATAGGGCTGATCCCAGCTCCACATATTGCGCATCAGGTCGATCATCATGATCCCCGTGCCAAGTAGCCCTAACGAGGCCACGCCCAGCAGCACGACGATCCAGGTGGGGAACTGCACGTCCGCGATCATGGCGGGCGACAATGATGGGGACGAGCCAGCCAATCCAACCGATGGCACTCCCAGGGGACTATCCAAGGACACGCTCTCGAAGTCGGCCTCCTCTTCAAACATCGGAGCGTCACCCGTCAGCGTGGCCTTAGCGCTGGTCTCCACCAAATCGTCATCATCCAGCGCAACCACCTGTGACCCACTATCCGCCTCATCCTTGCCGCGCGGCGAGACGGGAGTTAGCAGAAAGTCATCGTCGGATTTGACGTCAGCCGGCAGGTCTGAGACATCCAGGTCATCGACAAACATGCCGTCATCGCCCATTTGCAGTGAGTCGATCGACGAACCGCGCAGCTCCGGAGGAAGGGACTCCAGAGATAGTCCGCTTTCTGACGGGCTCGCCAGATTGATGCCGCTACTCCCCGGGCTAAGCGACATCTTGCTGTGAACATCGCTGCCGCCATCGTCGGCCAGTAACAAGTCGTCGCCAGCCTCGCCCCCCAAGTCCAGGTCGAGCTCATCCTCAAATGGGGCGGCGGTGGGTACGGAAGCTTTCGCGGATACGGCCGGCGGTGGTGCGGCTGTCCCCGGTGAGCTATCTGCCAGTTGCAGTTCGTCGTCACCAAATTCAAGCAGATCATCTTCGGCCAGGGTACGATCGAGGCCAAGGGCGTCCTCCGTCACATTGGCGGTGTCCATGCCGCGCCCTGAGGACCGGACCTCAGCTGGGGCCTGGAAAACATCGGACCCCAGAGAAATCTCCGACGTAACCTCCAGGTCGAGGTCCTCATTCGACAAGGACCCTATTGCGCTATCCCCAGCCAATTTGAGATCACTACCGAATAAATCTACGTCGGCTTCTGCCGATAACGCATCCGCATCGGCCGAGTTCAGATTCAGAAACTCTTCCTTGCTCACGATCACGGTGGATGCGGGATCATCGGCCGCTGTCGGCTTCGGCGCCAAAATCGAATCCGAGGCGATTTCAAACAATTCGCCGCTCGAGGAACCGATGTCTTCTAGTTCCTGCAGTTCGGGCAGTTCATCACCTTGGCTGTCGAGCGTGAATTCGTCCACGGGACCCGCAGCGGCCCGTCGGCTGGCTACACGTTCTAACTCATCCTCCTTGAATTTCCAGGTACTGCCATCGCGATATCCGAAGATTTCGCTGCGGCTGCGCATTTCGGCCAGTTCGTCGGGGGTAACCCCCAGACGACTGGCAGCTTCTTCCATGGGAATCAATTTGGCCATGACGAATCCTCTCCCACGAATCGGCAGACGCGCCCCGCGCCGACCAACACTCGAAACCTGTTCTGTTTCTATTGCGGCGGTTGCTGAATCAAATCTCGAATTTCCTGGGGGGATGGATTGCTGGAATTGAATTCATCCATCGCCAGATCCCACTGCAATTGACGCACGCTTTTTAACTTTATGGCGCTTGTTTTTGGGTCGATCTGATAAATGCCCATCACGCGTCGTTGAGGATCGATCACGACCAGCTGCCGGCTACCGTCGGCCGCCGCCCCATCGAAGGCCAACAGCGGCCCCCCATCGACTCGCCCCAACCCGCCCTGCCCTCGCGCCCCCGGCGGGCTGGGATAGCCAAGCCAGGCACCGATGGCCAAGGTGACGAGTCCGATTCCAACCAACCAATGGCGACGCATGGGCTTCCTCCCCGGGGGGAGCCTCCTAAGTTCCTAAGGTTCACTCCCAATACTTCATTCTAAAAGCACGGCCTGCGGTTGCAAGGGAATATCTTACCCAAATGACGTTTCCCATCCAACGGGAAGCCCATGCTGGCAGCCCCAGCCCCCTTCATTCGTCGCATTCGTTACCGTCCGACGTTTGCGGCAAGGGACCTACCGTCGTCAATCGGCCTAGGCCCACCACCGGGCCGCCCTGTATGCTCCGAGGACAGGTACCCCATGCCAGCTGACCAACCTCGATGGATGTCCCAATTCGCGCTAGCTGCGTTCTGGATCGCGAGTTCGCATCTATTGGTCGATGCCTGTGCCAACGCCATCCCAGCCGTGCAAGGACAATTGGAGGTCCGCTGCGGGTTGACGCCCCTCGAATCCGCCTGGTTTGCGGCGATTGGCGCTCTGGCCTCAGGCCTGTGCCAACCGCTGTTCGCCTGGCTGTCGGACCGCCTGAACACGCGTCTCTTTGCCGGCTTGGGAATGGCTTGTTTGTCCCTCTGCTTCTGCAATCTGGGCTACGCCCGCTCACCGATGACGCTATTCGCCATCTACGGCGTCGGCATGCTAGGAGTGGCCATGTACCACCCGATCGCAGCCGCATCGATGGGCCAGCTGCTACCCGGTCGTCGCGCGGCGTTGGTGAGTTTGTTTTTCGTTTCGGGGATGGCCGGCAGCGCGCTGGGCGCGTTGGGCGGTCCCTATTTGGCGGATAGTGACGACGGCTTCGCATGGCTCAGCCGCATGACCGTGCCCGGCATCGTGGTGGCGTGGATCCTACACCTAGCGATTGCCAAGCTACCGCACCGCGCGGCCGAGTCCGAGCCGGGCCGAGCACGTCCCGAATTGCTGGACAACAAGCGGTGGCTGGTGGTCGTCCTCTTGTACTTTTCCTCGGTGATGAAATTTGCCGTCAATCTGGCGTTGTTTTATCTCTACCTGCGCTGGCTGACACAGGATGCGACTGGTCTGCATCCCGACTGGAATGATCAACAAGTATCGGACTACGTGGCGCCAACGCTGGGACAATTAATCGCGGTCACACAGTTCGGCATGGGGCTCGGCGGGATTGGCAGCGGACTCTTGTTGCGCCCGGGGCGTGAGAAATGGGCCCTCGTGGGGCTCCCGTGCTGTTTCGCACCGATGATTGTTTCGATCCCCTTGGTTCCCTTCTCGTGGGCCTATCCCCTGAGCCTATTGGCTGGCATCGGCTTCGCCGGAAGCATCCCCGTATCGATCACAGTGGCTCAACGATTGATGCCGGATCATCCCAGTATGGCCTCGGGACTCATGCTGGGGGGGGCTTGGTCGTTGGCCATGGTGGCCCCCCCCGTGACACAAGTCCTACTGGATTTCGGTGGGATCCAAGTTGCATTTCTGGCCACATCGTTCCTGTTGTTGGCATCAGGCTTGCTGCTGACACTCGCCCCCGGCCGCATTTTCCAGCTCGGCCTGGGCCTGGCCGATCGGCCCCACGGTTGAGTCGAAGACGGCACGCGAAACCCAGGGGGAAAAGTCCACGCGGAGACGCAGAGGTGCACAGGGGACGGCTCACTTTCGGTGGGCGAGCCGAACGTGTTATGATGAAAAACTTGTTGGTCGATCGAATTCGAGAAATCCCTGGTAAAACTGATGTCGATCCGACGCGGCCATTCGCGAAGCGCCCGACGCCCGTGGGGCCGCGTCCATTCCTTGTGGATTTGGCTGACCGGGTCGCTGGTGATTGCCATCCTGCTGGCCATCCTGCTGAGGGGGGGAGGCCGCCGTCAGTTGGCGGCTGAGGGGCAGTCTTTGGTGGTGTTGGCGGCTGCGGGGCTCCGTGCTCCGATGGAGGCGATTGCGACACAGTACGAACGGGAATTCGGTACATCCGTCGATCTACAATTCGGCGGCTCGGGAACGCTTCTCAATCAGATTCAGGTCAACGATTTTGCGACTTCGGACCTGTTCGTATCCGCCGATGAATACCATGCGCAGAAGGCATTGAGCGAAGGTTTGGCAACCGATGCGATTCCACTGGCAGCGCAGCGAATCGTGCTCGTCGTTCGTAAGGATGACACTCGTGCCATCGCATCACTGGACGATCTCTTGTCTCTTTCCGTGCGGATTTCGTGTGGGAGTCCCGACCAGGCTGCGGTGGGCCGCGTGGTTCGCCGCATCCTGGAGGGGATTCCGCGAGGAGATTCCAACTGCTGGCAAGCCTTCGAGCAACACGTCACGCGACACGGAGTTTTCAAGCCGACGGTGAACGACGTGGCCAACGATGTTCGATTGGGAGCCGTTGATGCCGGTCTGGTCTGGGACGCCACCGTGGCGGCCCGCGAGTATCGGGAAGCATTGCGCACGATCGATCTCCCCGAGTTGCAAGGCGCGACGGAATCCGTGCAAGTCGCCCTCCTCGCCAAGTCCCAGCAACCAACGCAAGCCCTCCGTTTCGCGCGTTACATGTCCGCACGCGATCGGGGATTGGCCACGTTCGCCGAACACGGATTGCGGCCAGTCGATGGAGATCAGTGGGCCGAAACGCCGGAAATTACGCTATTTTGCGGCGCCGTCAATCGACGACCGTTGGAAAATCTGCTCGATCAATTCCAGCGGCGCGAGGGTGTGGTGATCCATACCGTCTACGATGGCTGCGGCGTTTTGACGGCCCGTATGGCCGGCATTGTGGACCAACGGCAGGCCGCTGGATTTCCAGATGCCTATATGGCCTGCGATCGACATTACCTGGAACCCGTACAACAGTGGTTTCAAGAGGATGTGGATGTATCCGATACCGAAATCGTATTGGTCGTACCCAAAGGCAGACGATCGGTAGGGTCGCTGCAAGACTTGATCAAGCCTGGTATTCGCGTCGCAATTGGCCGCCCGGACCAATGCACCATTGGCGTGCTGACACGCCGCCTGCTGGATAGCCAAAATCTCTATGAAAGTTTGATGCGGAAACAAGGCGAGCCGGGGGAGGTGGTGGTCGAAAAGCCATCGTCATCACTGCTGATACCGGATGTGGCAAGCGGTCACGTGGACGCGGTGATTGCCTATGAATCGGATGCGTTGCCCAATTTGGATCGGGTGGACGTGATCCATCTTGACTCTTCGTTCAACCGGGCCGTTCAACCGTTTAGCATTGCCCGCAACAGCGACCACAAGCAGCTCATGCGACGGCTACTGCACTATATCTCGCAGCACGCTGCGGACTTTGAAAAAGCCGGCTTTCATTTTCGACTGCAGGCACCCGCCAAGGATCTTCGTCCCGTGTCCCATCCCTCAACAGGTGCCGTGACCACAAGGGCTGGTCAACCATGACGACGGGGGATGCCCACCCGCGCGAGACGTCCCCCCGCGTCGGCGGTCCCGATGCGTGGGGCCGCCCCCATTCGCCCGGGACCCTAGCCCTGTCCAATCGCTTGTTCTTTGCCGCTTTGGCCATCCTCGGCGGCACCTATGTCGTCTTGATCGTGGCCATGCTCGCCGCCGATGCGGCGTTCATGCTGCAGCAATCATGGTCGCGCGCGATGCGGGACCCCGCGGGGTGGCAATCAGTTCTAGCACATAACCCGATGCTCACCGCCCTGCGAGATCCGAAGATCCAATATTCCATATGGCTGAGCATGATCTCCTGTACTGTCACGGCAATCCTGTCCTGTCTGGTCGCGGTACCGTTGGGCTACTTGATGTCGCGCACCCGGTTTGCCGGACGGCAACTCTTGGACGCCATCTTGGACATTCCGGTGGTCTTGCCACCGCTCGTGATTGGGTTGAGCTTGCTGATCCTATTTCAATATCCCCCCTGGTCATGGACCGCCCGCTCCATCGTCTATCAAGTGCCAGCCGTGATCGTCGCACAATGGGCCGTGGCCAGTGCGTTTGCTGTGCGCACCATGAAGTCGACTTTTGATCACATCGACCCGCGTTGTGAGCAGGTTGCCATCTCGCTGGGTTGCAATCGCCTCCAGGCGTTTGCCTGGGTCGCATTTCCCGAAGCCACTCGTGGTCTGGTCACGGCCTTCACCCTGGCTTGGGCCCGTTCGTTGGGGGAATTCGGACCCTTATTGATCTTTGCTGGTGCAACTCGCATGAAAACAGAAGTCCTATCGACGACAGTTTTCCTGGAAATGAATGTCGGCAATATTGAGGCGGCGGTGGCGGTCTCGCTTTTGATGGTGATGGCCGCCATCGTGGTACTGGTGATCACACGTGTTTGGGGTGCATCATACGAAGAAACCATCAGCGGCCATACGCCACATCCGTAGGGGTAAGTCCACGATGATTGAGATGCGTCAAGTTTGCATCCGTTCGGGCGCCTTTCAGCTCCTCGATATCTCCCTCCGCATTCCCACCGCCGGCTACGCCGTCCTAATGGGGCGTACCGGATCGGGCAAGACCACGCTGCTCGAAGGAATCCTCGGGCTGCGTCCGGTCACCAGCGGACAAATCGAGCTCTGCGGCATCGACGTCACCGCGCACAGTCCAGCACTGCGGGGTATCGGCTATGTCCCCCAGGATGGGGCCTTGTTCGCACGATTGACGGTCGAAGAACATCTGGCCTTCGCCCTCCGCGTGCGGCACGTACCCGCGCCCCGACGTAAACAGCGGATTGCAGAACTGGCCGCCCTGCTCGGCATCACACACTTGCTGCCACGCACACCAGCCGGCTTGAGCGGCGGTGAACGTCAACGGGTTGCCATTGGACGGGCCCTGTCTGGTCAGCCCAGGGTCCTCTGCCTGGATGAGCCCCTGAGCGCCTTGGACTCACAGACCCGTTCCGAGATCTGCCAGTTACTGCGCAATATCCAACAGCAGACCCAAGTCACAACGTTGCACGTCACCCACAACCACGATGAGGCCGAGACGCTCGCCGATCATCGCTTCGAGTTGATCGACGGTCGCCTGCACACCCAATAGCCGATTCGTCCCGAACTCCCGTGGCCACTCCATATCTTGACGTGGCATGTGCCCAAGGCTACGCTCAGACTCGGGATCAGGCCCAGAAAGGGCACGCACAGACGCAGAGACGCAGAAGCCGACAGGCGCAGACGCTGAGATAGAGACTTAGAGGCAGAGACACACAGATCGAGACGGACCCACGGCCATGGCCAGCGTTAGTAACTTCTGGGTAATGGGTCACGCGCGACGGCTCCTTGCATGGATGGCGGCCTGGGTCGCGTGGCTCGGCGCCATGCACACCCCCAGCGCTGCCTGTGACAATCCCGTCTATCGCTACGCGTTGGAGCATTGGTCCCCCGCTGACTACGAGCTGGTTCGCGTGCGCACCGCCGAACCGACGGCGGAAGAAACGGCTGGTTGGGAATCGCTGCAGCAACTGGTCCAAGCACCAGCCGCACGTCCCAACTTGCGCCTGCGCGACATTCGGCGGGATCAGGTCGACAACCCGCTGCTCGCCCAACAATTGACCGAGAGCACCGGTGCGCTATTGGTCTTGTTGGCACCCGGTGAACGGTCCACGCCACGAGTCATCTGGCAAGGCCCCTGCAATCCCTCGGTCGTCGAATCGCTGGTCCGCTCACCCGTTCGACAGCGGATTGCCGAATGTCTGCTGGGCAATGACGCCGTGGTCTGGATCAAAATCGTGCCAGGTACCACCAGCACCTTGACCACCTCTCCATCGGGCTCTCCAGCGGGCGAGGATCCCCTCGAGAGTGCGCTGACCAAGTACGCTGCGAACGTTAATGCCAGCGATCGCGATGCTACGCCCGCGGTCGCGGACCCGTCCACAGCCAAGTCGGCTGCGAAGCCCGACAAATCGCTTTACTGGCCCCCGCGATTCTCGGTGTTGACGGTGGGTGCCGACGATCCGCAGGAAGAAATTCTCGTGGCCATGTTGCGGGGTCTGTTCCTGGAGGGCGAGAGCCAAGCGAAACCGGGAGATGAGACGGTGTTTCCCATCTTCGGCCGCGGCCGGTCATTGGGTGGTGTGCCCATGACCGCCGGGGCCGATGGCCCGCGCGCCGCGTGCGATTTTCTCACCGGCACGTGCTCCTGCCAGGTTAAGGAAATGAATCCCGGACACGACCTATTGTTAACGGCCGATTGGAGCGTGGTGC
>SXHS01000058.1 GCA_005773145.1 Planctomycetaceae bacterium
CACGGCGATTGAGCCCAACCTGCCCCCCCCATCAGGCGACCATCGACAAGCCCGCACTGCAAAAGGCGTGACCGCTTGTCCGTCCGTTCAAGTGCGAGCGAGTGAGGATCAACGGCCACATGGGCATGGCCGCAGGCCATGTGTCATCGTAGCCTGGGGCAACGCCCCAGGAAGCGCGTGGATCCGAATGTCTGTGTTGGCCAAAGGCCAACGTCACGAGTCGGGACGACGGTGCGCCGTGGGACCATCGGGATGATGTGTCCCACAACCGTGTATCGTTCCTCATCGAATAACGAACAACGAATGCGCACTTCGGGTGAATTTGGCCTTCGGCCAAAGATTTGCAAATGGTGCCATCAACCTGGGGCGTTGCCCAACGGGTCAGCACATGTCAACGTTCGACGACCAGGCGATAATTCCGAATACGGTCGCCGCCGATTTCTTCGGCGCGCAACCAAATCTTCTTGCCCACGAGTTCCGCGCCGTTCGGGATCACATAGGTCTTTTTGTCGCGGCCGCGTCCCAGGTCATAAACCTGCTTCCGCAACCGACGTCGCTCGGGAATATGTAGATAGCAGCTGAAGTTGACGACCTCGTCGGATTGGTTGACCATTTGTTGCTCTACAACCAACTGCCCCTGGTCATCGATGCGCGCGGACAATTCCAAGAATAGATTCCCACCGCCGATCTCTAACGTGCGGAGCACATCGAAGTGGTAGTCTTGATCGCCGGAAATCTGGCAATCGATACGCACATCGTATTGCCCACTGCTCACATCACTGCGCAGCGTGATGGGAAAGGTAAAAACTCGCTCCTCGTTGACGGACATCTTGAACGAAAAAGGGACGGGGCGGGGCCCCCACGAGTCGGGTGTCATCAACGCCAATTCACCCGTAATTCCCTGACTGAACGGGTTACGCACCCGCAGAGAAAGGACCTGGGGCCGCCCAAAGACATTGGCGAGCTGTTGCTGCTCGAACTGCAGCGACATGCACCAGCGAGCAATCGCCGGATCGACATCGGTCAGGAAAATGGGAAGTGGCCCGACAGCGATCACTTGTTTTCCATCCGCGACCTTCAGGGGTTGTTCGCGTCCCCACAAATCGACTTGGCGCACATTGGCCCCCAGGAAAACCTCTTCGGTCGTGGGCTCTTCATTCCAGACCACCATCGTGGCCCGATCTTGTCGGACCAGCACCTGATTGGGGCTGCCGAGAGGCAGTTGCAGACTACCCAACCGCTCGGTCCCCGAAATCATCAAGGCCGTGGTGCGCCAGGGGAGGAACAACTCGCCCGGCGTCCCCTCGGGGCGCATCAGACCATGTTCCGCATCAAAGGGATTCGAGGCAAAAATACCTTGTGCGCCGCCGATCTTGGCCGCCAACATGCGCGTGACCAAATCGTGCGTGCGTGTGGTCAGGGAATATTGGCTGCGAGCCAACGGATGAATGACCACCCAGCGCTGTGCGGTGCCCGTATCGGCCTGAGCCAAGAACTCCGTCTGCTCGTCGGCTGTCAAAGGGGGTTCCTCGCGCAAGGAAAGATAGGCCCACGGCACCTTATCCGCCACGGGCACCCCGTGCAGCCAGCGCCACGGCAATCCCACGTTAACAACCAGTCCGAAGCGATCCAACTGGCGTTTGACCTCGTCGATCTTGGCAATGAGTTCCGGGTAGTTGATGAAGCTATCATCATCATCCCTTCCCAACTGCCACCAACGGATCTTCAGTGAGAGCCGTGTCATGACCGGATTCAGCGCCGGTTGCCACAAGCCGACGTCGGCGAATACACCGGCGGCCGGCAAGTCGCCACTTCCGCCAAACAGCTCGCGTTGTGCCGGCGGGGGCTGATCCAACATGCCGACCATCTCAATGCCATCCAAGCCCAACCGCTCGGCAAAGGCGCTCAGCGCATCGGCCTGCCGGGTATCGTCGGCTGAAAACCAGACGGGGAACTTTACCCAACTGATCCCCGTTTGCCGCAACAGGCCCACCAACGCATTCAAGTCCAGCGGCTTTTCCCCTTGCGGCAGCGACCAGCCAAATTCATTTCCACGCGGTTGGCCATCGGAACGGATGACGACCAGTGACAACTCGCGTCGATGGTCGGCTCCACCCCGTCCCGGCACGACGGCCCGCACCGTGTAGAAGCCATGTCCGGGTACATGAGGCCGCCACGTCGCGCGGCCAAAATACACTGCGGTATCCGTCTCCCTGGCAGGGGAAATATGGTGAGACGCTGCGGATGCATCCGATCCCCCGGCCCCATCTGCGTGAGGGGGATGCGACGCCAAGTCCGAGCGACCGTTAAGCGGCACGGTCGCCCGCTCCAACTCTCGACCCTCCACATCCAATAACTGATACACCACCTGCAGTTCTCGTTCCGGCACTCCGGATACGGTGCACGTGACCTCTAAGTCTTGCGGATCGGCATAAACATTGTAGCGCTGGCCTGTCTCCAACGATATCTGCGGGAGTCTCCCTAACCATATGTCATCGAATAAGACAGCGCCCTGTAGATCCATTTCGGCTGTGGAGTCCACGTGCAAACCGATGACCGCGCTGCGGACCGTGTCATCCTCGGGCGCAATGGCCTCGAATCGCACCTGCTTCCAAGGCGTGCTCTTGCCAATCGGTTCCGACTTCACTGTGGCAACCGGACGCTGATTCACGTCTTGAAACGTCAGCGAAATATAGGCCACATCGTGCGTCAACTGCTCGGTCTTGATGTAGCCTTCCACGACATAACGGAACCGATTGGTGACCGGTATGGGCGGGCTGAGGATAGCTGCCGCACCACCATTTAGAGCGACCTTCAAGCTCCCCTCGCTGGCGGGCGACGCCTCTTTGCTGAGCGCAATCTTGACGTACGCCGGATACTCCGGGCTGCGTCGACGCTTCCAATGATCGGGCCAGCCGTCGTAATTGTGATCGGGCCAGCCGTCGTAATTGCGATCGAAGCCGTCGCCAAAGTCGGCATGAAATAGCGAACTGGCATCGGGATGCCGTTGCGGCGCGCCTTGGGAAGCAGATAGCCCTGAGCACCCGAAGCACAAGCCGCCCGCGACGAGTGCCATCATCAGGCAAAGGATTTCCCATTCCAGCCGGGCGCGCGGATGCGGGCGACGCGTGCAACGCACCGCCAACGCGCTCATAAGCCTCGTAGCGCACAACACCAACATAGCAATTACACCGGCCGGGCTGACGTGACTGAATATTCCTGCTAAGCTTATCGGCTCCGTCGCATCCCCCGGGCGACCGGATCTTGCCCAGCAGGCAAAATCAGCCCGATCGTCACTTGGAGGTTGTTCATCCGTGTCGATACCCCGCGTCGCTGTCCAATTGAGTAGCCTCCGGCAACCATTGCGGCAGGGCTTGTTGCTAGCGTCGCGAATGGAGGTGTCCGCTGTTGCCTTAGACGCCCAAGGGGAACTGCATCCCAGTATGATCAGCCAAACCGGCTTGCGGCACCTACGCAAGCTTTTGGAAGATGCTCGGCTGCGGGTTTGTTCCGTCCGCTATCGCACTCAGCATGGCTACGACACGATTGAAAATCTGCAACCGCGCATTGAAGGTACTAAGGCGGCCATGCGGCTGGCTTACGCGCTCGGGGCCCCGATCGTCGTGAATCAAGTGGGGACTATCGCCGCCGAAGAGGGTGGCCCGGGCTGGGAAATCATGCTGGAAGCCCTGCATGATCTGGGGCAATTCGGCTTGCATGTAGGCGCCACCCTTGCCGCCACCACGGGGAGCGAGTCTCCCGAGGCGTTGGCCCGCTTGATTGCTACACTCCCGGACGGTTTCCTGATGGTCGACCTGGACCCGGGCAATTTGGTGGCGAACGGGCACACCCCCATGGACGCCATCGACCGCCTATCCGGCCACATACGCCATGTGCGGGCGACGGATGCAGTCCGTGACCACGCGCGTGGCGGGTCGACCGACGTACCGATCGGACGCGGCATGGTCGATTTCGCGCTCATGCTCGCCCGCCTCTCAGAGCACGGTTATCGGGGATACTTGACGGTGGATCGCCCGTCCAGCGTTAACCCGGTGCACGAGGTTGGCTTGGCGGTACAGTACCTGCAGCGCATCATGTCCGAGAATCCGTGATCCAGGCGCGACCCTCGTGGAGTAAACACCAATGGGCGGCGCAGGCCACCGCCGCCGTCTCAATGCGCAGCAAGCGCGGCCCCAGCGAAACGACCTGCCAACCCGCGTCGACGGCGTCGCGCACCTCGTCGTCCGTGAACCCACCTTCGGGGCCGATGGCCACGCACGCAGCGCCATTGGTGCCAGGTCCCAATGTCCAATCCACCGATTGTTGCGATGGCTCGGACGGCGCATCATGGGACCATTGGGAAGCAGTGGTTGTCGGATGGGCCAACCACCGGGCCGTCGCTGGATCGATGGCCTGTGCCAACTCGGCCAAACGCATGGGACGATCGAATGTCATCAAGCGATTGCGGCCCGACTGCTTGCAGCTCTCGATGACCGTTCGCTGCAATCGATTCAAGGCATTGTCGTCGGGCTGTGCCACTCCGCGCGTCGTTCGTAGGGGCACAATCCGATCCACCCCCAATTCAACCAACTTCTCCACCAGCCATCCCTGCCGTGGTCCCTTGGGGAGCGCCACCGCGATGGTCAATCGGTAGCGAGATTCTCGCTCAACGCTGCGAACGGTGAGTAACTCGAGCCGCACCTGGCGCCGCTGCAATTCGACCACACGCGCCTCCCCCTCGCTGCCTGCGCCATCGAACAGATCGACGAGGTCGCCGACCCGAGCCCGCAAGACATGCGTCAAATGATGGGCCTCGGTGCCATCCAGAATGGTCGGGCCGCGCGACAGGCCATTCGGGTGGTAGAAACGATGTCGCATGACCGGGCCTTCCTCTCGTCGAGCTGCCGCGCGCGGCGATTCACATGCCCTCGCTGCAGGCGATGCCAGCGTGGATCACGCCGGCATGCGGGCACACCCCGGGCGAAATGGCGGAAAAACACTCCAGAACCACTGCGGATTCTACCGACCAGGAAAGGAATAGGGAATTGACCATCGAGATCGAAGCGGAGGAAATCGCGCCATGTACCAGGCACACTGGGGACTTTCCGAGTCACCCTTTCGTGGATCAATCGATCCTCGCTTCTACTACAACAGCCCAGGACACGACGAGGCGCTGGCCCGCATGCAGTTTCTCGTCGATAATCAGCAGCGGCTCGGCGTGCTATTGGGACCAGCAGGAGTCGGCAAGAGCTTGCTGTTCGATGTCTTTTCGCGCCAGCTACGCCAGCAGGGTCGGCACGCGCTGGTCGTTTCACTCGGCGGCTTGGATAGCGATGAGTTTCTGCGGACCGTCGCCGCTGAGCTGGGAAGCGATCCCGAGGAGCACGCCCGCACGGGTCGTATCTGGTCCCTGCTGACAGATCGACTGGTCATGAATCGCTATCAGAACATCGATACCGTCGCACTCTTGGATGACGCCGATGAGTGCGACGCCGATATGCTGACCGTCATCGGCCGGCTCGCACAGTGGCAGCCGTTCCCCGAATCGCGATTTACGGTCATTGTCTCGGCCCGCGATCATCGGCGCGAATTATTGGGCCGCCGGCTGTTGGAGCTGTGTGATCTCAAGATTGAACTGGCGACCTGGGAGCTGCACGATACGGCGGATTATCTCAAATCGACGCTCGCGAAAGTTGGCCGCACGTCTCCGACTTTCGACGTTCAGGCCATGGCGCGCATCCACGAATTAGGCGCCGGCAACCCGCGCCGCATTCGCCAGTTGGCGGAATTGTCGCTGCTGGCTGGCGCCGGACAAGGGCAAACCTTCGTGGATGAATCAACTGTAACCGCCGCCTACCAAGAACTGGGCTTGTTCGCCGATTCGATCGCCCCCTGAGCGAAATCCGCCTTCCGCCCCATCTCCACCCAGGCCATGCGGTCCACGGTCGGTCTGGTACTGACCGGTCGGGCGCGTTCCGTTAGAATCCAGGATGGGAGCCGGTGGTCGTTTCACCGATCGGCGACGACAACCGGCCCACGGGCCAAGACGGAGAGGGCGGCACGAACATGGCGAGCGAGCAATTGGAAACCTTGTCCCCCCCACCGTATCACGTCCACCTCAGGGATCCCTGGCTGGCTGCGTTGTGGGCCTGGCTATGGCCAGGAGCCGGTCATCTGTACCAGGGGAGGTACGTGAAGGGGGGCATCTTCATGACCTGTATCCTGCTCACCTATTTTTTTGGCCTTGCGATCGGGGGGGGACACGTGGTGTATGCCTCGTTTCGCCAACCCGATTTGCGATTGCACTACCTGCTACAGGTCGGAGTCGGTTTGCCCGCCCTGCCGGCGCTCGTGCAGACCTATCGCCAGCGGACGGAGCGGGGACCACTGTTTGGTTGGAAGGCCATGTACCCGCCCGACGTCCGCGGAGAACAGATCTACGACGAGTTGGCCGAGTGGAACGCCCAATACGGGTTCTATTTTGAATTGGGGACGCTGTATACCATGGTGGCCGGTCTGTTGAACGTGCTCGCCATTTACGATGCGCACTCAGGCCCGGTCTGGACCATGACGTCGCGTGATCGGCGGCCTCCCGATCCCGGTTGACAATCGAACTAGTGGAAAGGCGTTACGTTGCATGCTTGCCATGGTAATTCTGTTTGCTGCCACGAGTCGTTGGCTATGGGCCGTTCCGCTGATCGTATCCATCAGCTTCGTTTACGCAGCGACACGCCACGAAGAGAGCTGGGCCATCTTGGAACACGCGATCCGCTTCGGCGCATGGATCACCGGTTTCATGCTCCTGCTGTTTATGGTCTTCTACGTGGCCACGGAATGGTGGGCCGGTTGAGGCGCGACTGTGAGCCTCGCGACTGTGAGACCCTCGTGACTGTGATCCTCACCGAGTGGCGGCGGTTGCCGAACGAATGGTGACCGGATTCACGGGTCGATCCTTGGGATCGGTCGCTGCACCCACGATCTTATCCACGACATCCAAGCCAGCCGTGACCTGACCAAAGACGGTGTACGTGCGATCGAGAGAGGGGGCTGGGGCGACGCAGACAAAAAATTGACTTCCAGCAGAATCCACCGTTTTGGCTCGGGCCATCGACAACACGCCCCGCACGTGAGGCCTGCGGCTGAATTCGGGTTTCAAGCAATATCCCGGCCCTCCTGTCCCCTCGCCGGCGGGACAACCTCCCTGAATCACGAAACCGGGAATGCAGCGGTGAAAAATCAAACCGTCGAAGAAGCCCGCTTTGGACAACGCCACAAAACTGCGCACATGGCTGGGAGCAACTTCCGGCATGAACTCAATCTCGATCTTTCCCGCATCCGTGTCCAGCGTCACATAATGCACAACGGGCTGACCATCCTTTTCGAATACAATTTGATCCCAAGTCGCCTCCACTTGAGCCTTCATTTCCGCAATGGACTTGCCGTTGATGGATTTTTTGGCCGGGGCTTGATCGGGGGCACGAGTTGCATCCTTGAAGGACGGCAGTTCTGCAGCGGCCGCACGGCCAACCAAGGCACCCAACAACGAAAACAGACTCGTTA
>SXHS01000059.1 GCA_005773145.1 Planctomycetaceae bacterium
AGTGGCATGTTGGATTTCACCATGTATGGCCCGGGTTTTCAGGATTTTGTCATCGATAAGCCTGAACATTCGCCGCATTACGAATACGAACGACATGATCCCGAGGATCGAGCGACTCACCGCCGAGCTGTTTATCGATTCATCGTACGATCGCAACAGCAGCCGTTTATGACCACGCTTGATTGTGCGGATCCGTCGATGCAGGTCGATAAGCGCAACGAAACGGTGACGGCCTTGCAGGCATTGGCCCTGTTGAATAACCGGTTCATGTTGTCGATGTCTCGGCATTTTGCTCAACGATTGGAACGGGAAACGGCCAATCCGGAGGATCAGGTGGTCCGCGCATTTCAATGGACCCTGGGGCGACGGCCCGATGATGAGGAACGGTCGATGTTGCAGGGTTACCGGTCCGTTCACGGTTTACCGAACCTGTGCCGCTGGTTGCTCAATCTCAATGAATTCGTGTTTGTGGACTAGGGACGTTTACCAGTGGCACAGGCTTCTAGCCTGTGGAATTATAGAGTGGCATAGGCTTCCAGCCTGTGATAGCAACCGATGGTTGCCGATGACTGTCAGGACGTGAACGATGAACTCAAAAATCGATGACCGAACGAGTTGGTCACGCCGCCAATGGCTGTGGCAGGCGGGGGGCGGATTGGGCGGCATCGCGCTCGCGTCACTCCTGCACCAAGACCCGGCGGCGCAGGCTTCCGTCGACATGGCGTCCGTTGGCCACACCCATCACACACCGCGCATTCGGCGGGTCGTACAGCTGTTCATGGCCGGTGGCGCCAGCCACATGGATCTTTTCGATCACAAGCCCATGCTGGACAAGTACCACGGCCAACCGTCTGATTTTGGTGAGCCGGTTGAGGCCTTTCAGGATGGCTTGGGGCCGTGGATGCGAAGTCCCTTCGCATTCACTCGGTATGGACAATGTGGCAAGTCGATCAGCGAGGTGGTGGCGCCGCTAGGCGACTGCGTGGATGACATCGCCTTCATTCACAATATGGTGGGGAAGACGGGCGTTCATAGTTCTGCGACCATGATGCAGGCGACCGGGTTTGCTCTGCCTGGTTTCCCGGGTGCTGGCTGCTGGATCAGCTATGCGCTAGGGAGTATGAACGACAATCTGCCGACTTTTGTTGTCCTGCCGGACCATCGGGGTTTTGCCTCAAATGGCGCGAAGAATTGGGACTCGGCCTTCCTCCCCGCGCTGCACCAAGGGACGATGATTTTTCCTGGACGCCCCAACCCGGTGGCGGATCTGTTTCCCGCCGAGGCGGGGTTTGCATCGCAAACGAGCGAAAAGGCGGGGCATGAGCTGTTTCGGCTACTCAATCGCGAGCATGCCGAGGAGCGGAACGGCGATTCGCGGTTGGACGCGAGGATACGCAGTTATGAACTTGCCGGTCGCATGCAATTGGCGGCCCCCGAAGCCTTGGATCTCACACAAGAACCGGCCCATGTCTTGAGAATGTACGGCCTGGATGCCACCCCAGCCCAACATCCCACGGAAATCAACCCGCTAGAAGAACGCGAATACTTCGCGAGGAAATGCTTGGTGGCCCGTCGCCTTTTGGAGCGTGGTGTCCGCTTTGTGCAAATCTGGTCCGGCAACGACAACGGTTTCCCGCGACGCAATTGGGATTCGCACGAGGACTTGAAGCGTGATCATGGGCCTTTGGCCTATGGCATGGCCGCCGGCACGGCCGCGCTCATCAAGGATCTTAAGCAACGGGGCCTGCTGGATGAGACCTTGATCATTTGGACCACGGAATTCGGACGTATGCCCTCCTCTCAGGGCGGTATCGGACGTGATCATAACCCCTACTGTTTTACGAATTGGCTCTGCGGCGGTGGCATCCGCGGTGGAACGTCATTTGGGCCGAGTGATGAGTGGGGATACAAGCCGTTGGACCGGCAGGCCGGCACCCAAGTCTACGACGTTCACGCCACCATGCTGCACCTGCTCGGCATCGAGCACACACGCTTGACTGTGCGGAACAACGGGATCGATCGGCGGTTGACCGACGTGCATGGGCGAGTGCTGCACGAGATTCTGAGCTAGGTGCCGCTCCCCGCAACGAAATCCGGAACTTCTGCGGCGGAGTTCAAGCATGGAAGGGGTCCATCTCCTAAGCGTTGCAGGGCCTTCTCATCCTTGAAGCCAGTACCGGTGATGAGACAGACCACGGTGGCATCTTCTGCAATTCGGCCTTCCCGCCATGCTTGAAGGGCACCGGCTACCGTGACCGCTGCCGCCGGTTCGCAAAAAATGCCATCCTCACGTGCCAGTCGTTGCTGGACTTCATACACGGTTTCGTCGGAGACCAGGTGTCCCGAGCCGCCGCTTGCTCGGCATGCGCTGATGGTTTGGTTTCCGTCTAGCACATTGGCGACTTGCAGGCCGCTGATCGAGGTCGTACAGGACACGCTCTGGGCGCGGTCTTGGCCTTGGGCGAGCGGCCCGGCGATCGTGTTGTTCCCTTGAGGCTGGACGCACTCCACCGCTGGGCCTCGGGTCAGCTTGCCGCTTGTGCCCAGTTGCTCGAAGCCGCGTGCAATCGCCAAGGTCAATCCGCCGCCGCCGGCGGAGCAGAACACATGTTGAATGCCCTGGGGGCGTTGTGCTGCCAATTCGTATGCGATGGTCTGTACGCCGTGCATACCGATGGGCGAGTAGCAGAAGGCGCTAATCTGCAGCGCCCCCCTCCCCTGCCGGACCAGTCCGGCCAGTCCCTCCATGACTTGTTGGTTGACGGTCGAGTTCGGTCCAAATTCCCGCACGGTATAGAGTTCAGCCCCATAGGCACGCATTTGGCGAACCTTGCCCTGGGGCGCATTTTCCACCACGGCGATCTTGCATTTCATGCTGGCTGCCGCACAATAGGCGGCCAGCGCTGCCCCCGTATTGCCGCTTGATGTCGCTAGACACAACGATTGTCCTCGTTGCCGCATATCCGCGACGGCCGCAGCCGCAAATCGATCCTTATAAGATCCGGTTGGATTGGCGGATTCGAGTTTAAAAAACAATTGCCTCAGTCCCACGGAGGGGCCCAAGTTGGGCGACGGTACCAGTGGTGTATGGCCTTCCCCCAATGTCACAATGTTGTTCAACTCGACATGCTGCAATTGGGGCAGATCGTTGATGTAATCCCACATGGACATTGAGTCGCGACCTTTTTAAAAACGTGCCAAATTTCGCGTCACCGACTTGAGAGCGTCGCCGTCGGATCGCCCGTGATTAGAGCCCGTAAAATCAATAAGTTGCAAAATCGGTTAGGGGTCGGCGGCGGCCCTTAGCCGTTCCAGCCATCGTTGTACCTGGAGCGCATCCTGATACGTAGCCCCCATGGGAACGGCCTCGGTGCCACGAACGACGCGGCAAAAGCAGCGCAGTTCCTCGGCCATCATACCCGTAGGAGAGACAGGGTCGGCATCGATCTCTAAGGCCATCGGCCAGCGAGCCTTTTGGTCGTACAATTCCAGTGGCCGGGGGTTGGATTTCACACATGCGGCCCAACCATCCCCAAAAATCTCGCAGCGATCGAAGCCGTCGCTGGCCATGCCCTCGGGAGTCAAGAACGAAGCTGTAAAACTCCCGACGATGCCGCTGGGCCAAATCAGCTGGCCCAGCGCGAGTTCAATGCCGTCGTTATGCCCACCCGCACGACGACCCATCTGTGCGGATATCGACTCGGGTTCCTCCCGATTCACCAGGACCTGTGCACAATACAGATCGTGCACCATGGTCAGATGAAAAGGATCCTCGCCCGGATACAGATCCAAGGTGCCCATGGGGCGATGGCGTACTGCGGCGATGTGGCGAATGGCACCCCGCTGCCGGGCCTGTCGCACCAATTCGCGGAACTCGCTATTGAACAGGAGAATGTGCCCCATCATCAGATTGGACGAATCGGGGCGAACGAGGGGTAACAGCGATTCTGCTGAAGCCAGATCCTCGCTGATCGGTTTCTCCAACAAAACAGGTTTGCCAGCTTCCAATAGACAACGCGTGATCGATACATGGGTTGCCGTGGAGCTGGCTACCACCCAGGCCTCCGCGTCGGATTCTTTTAGTGCTTGCGCTAGGTCCAGCCAACCGGGAACGTTGGGAAATTCGCCACGGAGTGCTGTGAGGCTCTCTTTTCGGCGTCCCACGACAGCCACCAATTCGGCATCCGCTAGGCCGGCGATGGTCAAGGCATGCAACCGACCGAACGCACCCAACCCGATCACCCCGATACGGACGGGGGCCTGGACTTGCTTGCCTACGCGCAGGGCCCGTGGATCGTTGGCGTTCATGATAGCCCTGCATCTGTTGGTGGGTGTGGAGTTGCATGCGGTGTGGCAGGAATCCATTCGGTATCCGGCTCGAAGGGGAACATCGGATGGCGGCGGTATTCGTAATGCAGCGACAGCATGTCGGCCGTGGTAACGCCGGGCGTGTTGACGTGTACCAAATGCTGGCACACGGCGCGGTAGGCGGCGACGGGGGCATGCACCCCTTTCGCCACCAATAAATGAAATGCAGCAGGATCGAGTTGGCAGCAGGTGAGCTGGCCGAGACTCACCGGGAAACTGCGGCGCGAGGTCACCATCACAGTCAGGTCGTAATCCGTGCGCAACACGGCCGTTCGCCCTTGGTCCATCACGCGGAAACCTCCATGCCGCGGCTGAGGCTCCTCATACCGGCCGTCATAAATTCCCACGACGGTGAAGTTATCTTCTAGTGGCGGCCCGTGTCGACCATCGGTTTTGCCACCGACGGACAGCGTCTGTCGGGCGCCGACCCCCGCAGCTTCTGCTTGTTGCACGACCTGTGGGTCGTACAGGCATACATACGCACGCGGCAGGCGGCGCTGTTGGATGGCATGGGCCAGCAGCGTGCCGTCGCCCGGTGACCCGCCGCCGACGTTGTCTCCCATGTCCAACAAACAGACCGAACCTTTGAGAGTCGCAGCGTGCTCCACCGCCGTGTCGATATCCATCAACTCGCCCCGGAACGATTCACGTCGACTCCACATCTCCTGACCAAGGCGGTAGGCCATGTCTCGAGCCAGCGCGGGATCTCCGTCCGCTACTGCCAGCACGGCGGAACCCACTTCTTCGACATCCGCATAGGGAAAACCGAGCAGAATACTGGTGCTTAACGCGCCGGATTCCTCACGCATCTTCGCTGCCAATTGATACAACGGCAAGCAAGGCGCCGCCTCGGTGTATTGGGCTTGAATGTTGATGGCCAATGGTGCGAACGCCGCGGCTTGCACGGGACGAATTTCACCACGCAAGGTCCGCACCATGAGCTGCGCGGCTTCCGCACCCCGTTGACGTTGGTCCAGGTGTGGATTGGTGCGATAGGCGGTCAGTGCGTCGGTCGCCGACACCATATCGGGCGACAAATTGGCGTGTGGATCCAGCGTGCCGATTATCGGAATTTCACTCCCGGCCCAACGCCGGAGCTGCTGTAGCCAATAGCCATCCACATCGCGCACGGTCTGGCTGACCGTCGCCCCATGTGGCGCGACCAGGACGCCGTCCAGACGGCC
>SXHS01000060.1 GCA_005773145.1 Planctomycetaceae bacterium
ACGACCTCGTGCAGGTCAACCCCCAACTCACGCGCCAATCGGCGCACTGCGGGGCCGGCAATCGGCGATTGGTCCGACCCGAGGCCCTTGGCAGACATCGCATTGGTCGCATCTGGCGATGGCGTGGACTTGCTGTCGACCGGTCGTTGGGCAACCGGTGGTGCTTCCCCCGGCGCGAGCAGAAACCCTAAGAGGGCTCCCACCGGCACCACACTCCCAGGCGCTGGCGAACTTGCGGGCAGGTGGAGAATACCGGCGTCCAAGGACTCAATTTCCTGCGAAGCCTTTTCTCCTTCAAGTTCGAACAGTGGTTCTCCAACCGCTACGGATTCGCCTGGCTGCTTGAGCCAGCGCACGAAGGTCCCTTCTTCCATGGACCAGCCGAGTCGTGGGATGCGAATTTCGTGAGCCATATTTGCTTTTACTCTCGCATCAAATCGCGGATGGCGCGCGTGATGTCCGCTGGCTGGGGAATCACGACGTTTTCCAATGAGGGACTGTAGGGCGTCGGACAAAATGCGCCCGTCAAGCGGCGAATGGGGGCGTCGAGATCGTTGAATCCCCCGTCGGCAACCTGCGCCGCGATCTCGGCACTGAAACCGTATTGGCTTGGTGGTTCATCGACGATCAGTAGCCGACCGGTCTTGTTTACTGAACGCAGAATGCTGGCGGTATCGAGCGGCGACACGGTTCTGGGATCCACCAACTCAACCGAGATTCCATCACGTTCGAGTTCCTCACACACGGCCAACGTCTGATGGACCATGCGGGCGAGTGCCACGACGGTAATGTGGCGTCCTTCACGAACGATCCGCGCCTGGCCGAAAGGCAATTCGTAATCCCCTTCGGGAACCGGTCCCTTCACTTGCAAGATTTCCCGATGCTCCAGAAATAGCACCGGATCGTGGCATCGCAAGGCATGCGTCAGCAGCCCTTTGACGTCGGCTGGGCTGGATGGCACGACGACCCGCAGGCCGGGGACTTGACCGTAGAGACTGTAGTAGCTCCCCGAATGATGCGTCGCGGCAGCATGTCCGATTCCAATGCAGCCGCGCAGTAAGACGGGCATCTGTAATCGACCGCTCGACATGTACTGCATCTTGGCGATCTGGTTGAGTATTTCCCCCACGCTGTCCAGGACGAAATCGGCGAACATGAAATCGACAACCGGTCTCGTGCCGGTCATCGCCGCACCGCAGGCCAAACCGACAAACCCGCGTTCGCAGATCGGCGTATCCCGCAGTCGCTCGGCGCCATAGAGCTCGTAGAGTCCCTTGGTCGTAAGAAAGTTTCCTCCCCGTTTACCAATCCCTTCTCCGAGCACAAAGATGTGCGGGTTGCGTGCCATTTCGCCCGAGAGGGCTTCGTGTCCGGCCTGAGAATAACTGATGATGCGGTCCGTCGTGACCGCTGAGGGGACAGCGGCGGGATCGGTCGCAGGTCGGGCGGATGCGTAGGTATGATCGGTGGCTGAGCTGGGATCGGGGTAGGGACTCGCTTCGGAGAATTCGCGGGCCTCCCGGACCATTTCGCGGACCTCGTTGTCGATGGCATCCAAATCCGCAGCTAGATTCGTCCCCATCGCGCTGGCGCCGAGCAGCGTTCCGTCGGCGGCGGCCGTGCGTAATTTCAAGATGGGGCAATTCTTCTTCCAACTCTCCACCTCTTGCTTGGTTCGATAGGTGAAGTCTTCCATGCCTTCGGCATGCGCGCGGGTGCGGTAGGTTTTGCATTCGATGAGGGTCGGGCCCTCTCCGCGTCGGGCGCGGGCGATTGCATCCCCCGCGACGCGGTGGATTTCAACCGCGTCGTTGCCATCGAGTTCAAAGCCGGGCATGCCATAGGCGCTGCCTCGCTGGCCGACGTGAGGATTGCCGCTGGAATAGGCGAAGGGGACTTCGGTCGCAAACTGATTGTTTTCGCAGATAAAGAGGACGGGCAGCTTCCAGATACTGGCCATGTTCAGGCCCTCGTGGAACGCACCGTTATTGACGGCCCCATCCCCAAAGAAGGCAACGGCAACGGTTTGGTTCTGAAGCAAGATCGAGCTGTAACCGCCGCCACAAGCCTGCAAGATGCAGGGGCCAACGATGCCGCTGGTGCCCATCATGCCAATCTCTGGCGAGAAGAGATGCATGCTGCCACCTCGACCGCGCGAGCAGCCAGTCGCCCTCCCAAACAGTTCAGCCATTAGCGAACGCGGTGTAACCCCTTTGGCCAGGGCATGTCCATGTCCCCGATGCGTGCTGAACACAACGTCCTGATCGGAAAGATGCGCGCAGACACTGGCGGCAATGGCCTCCTGTCCCACGTAGGTATGACAGGCCCCGTGTACCAGTCCACGTTGATGGCAGCGAGCCAACTCTTCTTCTGTTTGTCGAATGATCTGCATGGTCCGGTAGACCCGACAGATCTGTTCCCTGGATATCGTTGGAGTCGGCTCTTGCTGATTCATGGTGAAGTTACTTCTTGGTTTCGGCGCGAAAATCTTGGACTTGCTGGAGTTGATGACCGGGGGTTCCACCAGCATTCATGGCGAGGTTGCCGCCGTCCATGGGGATCAAGGCGCCGGTGATCCAAGACGAGGCATCCGAAGCCAGCAAGACCGCCAGCCCCATGATGTCACTCGGCTGCCCGATGCGGCCAGCGGGAATGCCTTTGACAAATCGGGCTTCCAACGTTGTATCCTGTACCATGCGCTCGGCGAGACTCGGATTGATGACTTGTGCTGGCAGTACAGCATTGACCCGCACGCCGCGATGGGCCCATTCCGTGCTCAATTCGCGAGTCATCTGCACGACCGCGCCCATCGCCATGCTATAAGCGATGTGCCCGCGGCCGAGCGCTGTGACACTGGCCAGCGATCCGATATTCATGATCGAACCACGCCCCTGTTCCAGCATGCGTCGACCCGCCTCTTGGCACATGGCAAAGCGTCCCACCACCAGATTTTGCAAGACCCGATGCAGGTCTTCCATGCGCAGCTCGGTCGGCCTGGCAAGTACCCCATCCCCGGCAATATTCCCGAGGAAGTCCACCCGGCCAAAGGTCGCGTCGACCTCGCGAAATAGCTCGGCAATGGCCAGCGGGTCCGAGACATCGGTCTTTCGCACCAGCGAGCGCCGGCCGAGTTCCCGCACGGCCTCAGCCGTATGTTCGGCACCGGACAGGTTGCGGTCGATGAGGACGACGTCGGCGCCGGCCTCGGCCAGGGCAATAGCCGTGGCCTGCCCCATGCCCTGTGCGGCGCCGGTTACGACGGCAATCCTTTCCAGCAGACTAAATCGTGATGGTGTCATTTATCGCCCGCTCCGCCTTAGAGCCATGCCGCCAGGATTTCGACCCAAATGCCAATCGGTAGCAGTAGCGTTCGATTATAATTGAAAATGGTTCGGAGATGTGGCCAACAGCCCCCATCAGCCGGAGGGCGCTAGTATCGCGAACCGGAAATCCTGTTCCACTCGAATGGAAGTCTCGCCAGCTTCCCTAAATCCTGTTGTCCTCACGAGGTGCTTTTCTCAAAAACGTGCTCTCCTCTGGCTCCCTCCCCCTTGCGGGGAGGGCTGGGGTGGGGGTTGCCAAGTGCGCGTGTCAGCCACCTCCGTTGAATCGTGTCCCGGTTCTCGCGCAAATTCACCTTGTTCTTTATTGCGGTACGTCTTGGGAACACAGCCCCCTCCGCAACCCTCCCCGCGAGGGGGAGGGAGCCAGATCGAATGATTGAAAATGATCGAACGGAACAGAATTTCCGGAGGGTGGCACTAGCCACCGGTTCTCCAGCGCGAC
>SXHS01000061.1 GCA_005773145.1 Planctomycetaceae bacterium
GCGAGTGGGGCCCCGTTTCCATGGGCGAAATCATCGGTCGCGTTGTGCGCTGGCAGCGCTAGGTCGTCTGGTGACCGCCGACTATCGCTGGTGCGCCTTGAATAAGTCCACGTTTCGGCATTCCCACCAATCCGCTATATTGGGAGGGGGTCCCTGTTGGGCACTTTCGGCACGTGGGCCGCGCGGCGGTTGCTGAGTTTGCCCCACGGCTTTGAATCAATGAATGGACGAATAACGAAAAACTTATATGTCGAAGAAACGTGCCAAGCCATCGGTCCGTCCTGTGGAGTCTTCCGTGCGTGAATCGGTTGTGTCCGTTCGTGCCCCCTCCGTGTCCTCGACGCCTACTCCCACAGAGGCCTCGCCGCGACCTTCCTCGCAAAGTTTGTGGAATCGCGAGGCCGTGGAGTCGATCGTGATCGCGATTGTCCTGGCCCTGCTCTTTCGGACCTTTGAGGCCGAAGCCTTTGTGATTCCGACGGGGTCCATGGCACCTACGTTGCAGGGCCGACATAAAGATCTCGAGTGCTCGGAGTGCGGATATCGCTACCGTGTCGGCGACAGCATGGACGAATCGGGAGGGCGACATCGAATTCAGCAAACCGTCTGCCCCAGCTGCGGCTACTACACAAGAATCGACCCCAAGGAAAACCTTGCGCACGATTCGTTCACTGGCGATCGGATCCTGGTCAACAAGTTCATCTATCAGATGGCCGAGCCACGCCGCTGGGATGTGATCGTATTCAAATTCCCGGGGAATGCCAAGCAGAACTATATCAAGCGGCTCGTGGGGCTGCCGGGTGAGACGATCCGGATTCAATATGGCGATATCTTAACTGCGGAAAAAGAGGGGGAGAGTTTCGCCATCGTTCGCAAACCGGATGACAAATTGCTCGCCATGCTGCAGCCGGTGCACGACTCGGAGTATCCCGCACCGAGCTTGATCAAGGCGGGTTGGCCACACCGCTGGCAAGACCTAGCCGTGTATCAGGATCCCAATACGAAGGGAGTCTGGCAGTCCGACGACCAGGGACACCACTATACGTTGAATGGGTCCGCTTCGAAAACCGACGATAACAACAATATTGATCGCGATAAGAATATTGCCTGGCTGCGCTATCAGCATCTGATCCCCGACCAGGAGCAATGGAAAAACATTGCCAATGGCGGACAGGTGATGGCACCCGACCAACACGCACGATTGGTGACCGATTTTTATGAATACAACGCCGCCATCCCGGCGAATATGCGTTGGAGCAATCCGTTCGGCCAGCACTGGGTTGGCGATCTCTGCCTGGAGGCTACCGTACAGATTGAGAGCGAGCAGGGCGAACTCTGGCTGGACCTGGTCGAGGCGGGGCACCATTACCGTTGTCGGGTGGATGTGGCGACCGGAGTCGCCGCACTTTCCATCGACTTTGAAGGTCAACCGATTCCATTCGCTCACATTAAGGACGGTGCTCCCGTATCGACCCTGTCGGCCGAGACGCCGATCAAGGGAGTTGGGCGATACGACGTACGATTCAGCAATGTGGACGACCAAATGCGACTATGGGTCAACAATCGGCGCATCGAATTCAACGTCGCGGACGATGGGGAGGCTGGTAGCTACACTCGGCCGGCCAACTATCGCCCTCATTGGAGCCCCCAAGATCCAGGCGATTTGATGCCGGCTGGCATCGGCGGCACGAACCTCGACATGCAAGTCTCGCATCTGCGTTTATTTCGCGATGTGTACTATCGGGCGATTACTTCCAATGAGTCTGATGAACTGGACGGTGACTACGACCTGAATGTGTCCGCCTACGACCTGGCGGAACTCATTGATCAAGTGATTCATGATCCGACACTATGGGCGACAACACCCCTGTTTCAGTTTCGGCATGCGGATTTCAGCCTTGAGCAGGATCAATTTTTTCCCTTGGGAGACAATAGCCCGCAGAGTCGAGACGCCCGGTTGTGGCCACCGCGACTGGGAATGCCACTGCAGTCGACGGACAGCCCCGAGGTGAGCCACTACGTTGAGCGAGAGTACCTGATCGGCAAGGCCTTTTTTATCTATTGGCCCCATCCGTGGTATGCAGGCACGCGCAAGGCACCCATCATTCCCACCGTGGGGCGTATGGGCGTCATTCGTTAACGGCAGGCAAGGATACCGGAGGTCCGGAAGCGAGGTTTGGGATGACCGTATTGCGCGTACAGCGATTGGTGAAATCTTTTGGCCGACGCCGTGTGGTCGACGGAGTGGACTTCGAAGTTCACCCCGGTGAGATCGTCGGTTTATTGGGTCCCAATGGCGCCGGAAAAACCACCTGCTTTCGCATGACGTGCGGACTGGTAGATCCCGATGAAGGCCAGGTGTTGCTGCGCGATGTGGATGTCACCCGTTGGCCCATGTTTCGAAGGGCTCGCGAAGGGGGCATGGGGTACCTGGCGCAGGAATCGAGCGTCTTCCGAAAATTGACCGTCGAGCAGAATCTTCTGGGGATCATGGAGATGCTGGGCATGGATCGTCCGACTCGCCGCGCTCGCTGCGACGAGCTGCTCGATCAATTCCAGATTCAGCACGTGCGTAAATCGCGAGCGGCCTCGCTGTCGGGTGGCGAGCGGCGCCGCTTGGAGATCGCCCGCTGCCTGGTATCCGAACCGGACCTGATCCTCTTAGACGAGCCATTTACGGGCATCGATCCGGTCACGATTGACGGCATTCAAGAGGTCGTGCGGCAGTTGCGCGACGATGGCATCTCGATTTTGATCACTGACCACCAGGTGCGCGAGACCCTGGAAATCACCGATCGCAGCTATGTGATTCGGGGCGGGCAGGTTCTCTGTCACGGCACGCCCGCCGAGGTGACCCGCCATCCACTGGCCCGCAAGTACTACTTTGGCGAGGGACTACGCCTCGAAGCCGAAATCCCAGAGCCCCACATCCGGCGTCGCACGGACATTCAGCAACGATTATGATAAAAACGCTCCGGCGGTTGCCCACGCGTTGGCAATCCTCGGGGCGTCCACGGGGCAGAACGGTCGAGGGTGATAATCAGCGATGAATGGGAACGTCGGCAGCGCTGCGTGGCCAGATAATCTGGACGTCCTAGCCATCGGCCTATTTGCCCTGGCGGTGATCGGACTCCCCCTCTGGGGACACTGGCTGATGATCTTGGACGTGCGGGCGTACTTACGCGCCCTCCGCGGAGCCTTGGTGGTGGTCCAACGTAATTTGACGCACCTCCCCGCTTGGGCTCGCCATGATAATCCCGTGTGCCTGAAAATGCTCGGCTTGCGTATGCCCTGCTCGGAGGAGGACATCAAACGGGCCTACCGACAACGGGCCGAGCAATTGCATCCGGATCGCGGCGGAGATCGGCAGCAATTCATGCGTCTGAAACAGTATTTAGATCAATCCTTACAAATCGTGCGAAACTCAAGATAACTTAAGATTGTGGAGAACTCGGTGATGGCGGATCCGTATTTTCAGACCATGTTTGCCGATCGAGTTGGCGGGGCCCAATACGGAAAGGGGACCGAGATCTATAAGTTTGAAAAGATCAAGCGTGCCAAACGCAAGGCGCTCGCGGATCGCCCCGACCGTTCGCTGATCGACTTTGGAATTGGCGAAAATGATTCCGCCGCGCCGGCCTTGGTGCGGGAGAAGATGGCGTTCGAGATTCATCAGCCCGAGAACCGTGGGTACGCCGATAACGGAATTCTGGAATTCAAGCAAGCGGTGGCTCGCTTCATGCAACGGCAGTTCGGAGTCGCCCTGGACCCTCAAACGCAGGTCAACCATTGCATTGGCTCCAAGACGGCATTGGCCATGCTCCCGGCCGCGTTCATCAATCCAGGGGACATCACCCTGATGACCGTGCCCGGGTATCCCGTGGCGGGGACCCACACACGCTATTACGGTGGAACGGTCTACCGCTTGCCGTTGCTCGCACAGAATCAATTCCTGCCCGACCTGGCCGCGATCCCGAAAGATATTCTCAGCCGAACCAAATTGTTGGTATTGAACTATCCCAATAGTCCCACGGGCAAAGTAGCGACGCGCGAGTTCTACCAGCAGGTCGTGGAATTTGCCCAGCAACACAAGATCGTGGTTGTCCAAGACGCCGCACACATTATGTTGACCTATCGGGAAGCGCCGCTCAGTTTCTTGAGCGTTCCAGGGGCAATGGAAGTGGGGGTCGAGGTCCATTCGCTGTCGAAGGGGTTCGACATGATCGGTTGGCGATTGGGGTGGGTCTGTGGCCATCCACTCCTGGTCCAGGCCCTGGCCGATGTCAAGGATAACAGCGACTCCGGCCAGTTCATGGCCATCCAAAAAGCCGGGGCTGCGGGCCTGGACAACGATGAAATACCACGCGGCATCCGCGAGAAATATCGACGGCGACTGGGGAAAATGGTCCGCATGCTGAATGAATGTGGAATTCCCTGCGAAATGCCGGGGGGTACGTATTTTCTCTATGTGCCAACTCCTAAGGGAGTTGCCAACGGTCCCACGTTTGATTCAGCGGAGGCGGCGAGCCAGTATCTGATCACCGAACATTCCATGGTGACGGTCCCCTGGGATGACGCCGGCGCGTTCCTCCGACTCTCGGCCACCTACGAAGCAGCGACCGAGGCCGATGAGGACGCACTGATGGCGGAGGCCGCCCGTCGCTTGCGGCCGTTGAAGTTTATTTATTCTTGACGACGGAATTGCCAACACGCCAAAACGCCAAGGCGACCATGAATCTTGCCCAATTAATGCTGGCGATCTTCGGAGATCGGCTGGCCAACTCCCGAGCGTTGATCGCGTTCAGCGTGGTGGGCCTACTCCTATCGAGCGGCTGTGGCCAGCGTAGCGGTGGCAAGGAACTCTCTTTCGACCAACAATACGCTGCGGCCATCCGTATCTCGGACCCGGCCAAACGAGCCCGCCAACTGATCCATGTTGCGCGGCAGCAGTCAACAGCCGGCGATGCGGGAGGCGCACGCCGTTCGCTGGAAACCGCTTGGCAGGCTTGCGGCCGCATCCAAGATCCACTCTCCAAATCCACGGCACGTACCACATTGGCGACCGCGCAGGCGGAACTAGGACAAATCGATCCGGCACGTCGCACCCTGGCCGACGCGCTCCGCGACGAGTCGGAGGTTCCGGATGAAGCCCAAAGAGTGGCGCTGCGCATTCGGGCGGCTGTCGTCTATGGCCGTGACTTGAAGGAGCCGCAAACGGCTGAGCAACTTCTGTCCGATACCGAGAAGGCATTAGCCAAGTCAGGTCAGCAAAGGGATCAAATCGCCGGATGGATCCGGCTCAGCCTGGCCCACAACGAACTAAAGCAAGCGGATCGGTCGCGCCGAGCGATCCAGCAGGCCCTGGCCGCCGCAGGCCGCAACGCGGAACCGCGCACGAAGTCAGATGGGCTGGCATTGGTAGCCGCAGCCATGTCGCAGCTTCACATGACCTCTGAGGCGCAAGGCACATTTTCCGAGTCGCTACAGGTGGCCCGCGCCATCGCCGACGACGTGAGTCGCGCCCACGCTCTCACCGAGATTGCCAACCAACAATCACGCAGTGGTGACCGCGTAACGGCGGGAAAGACCTTGGAGGAAGCCGGGCAGGCGGCCGACCGCATTGGCGACCAAGGCCTGCAACGCGAGATCCGAGAAAAAATTGAAAAAGTGCGAACGTCACGAAACGCCGCGTGGGCGACCAGCCCACGTTGGTCCTTGGCAAACCGCATGCGTTGCGATAAGGTGGCATGATCAGCTAAAGAGGCTGACGTCCCCGTAGCTCAATTGGATAGAGTGTCGGCCTCCGAAGCC
>SXHS01000062.1 GCA_005773145.1 Planctomycetaceae bacterium
GTAAATCGGCAGCCGCAGCGGGACGGTCCGGGGTGCCCAGATAGACGCGTCCAGCGATGGTGCCTCGATCTCGCACGGGTGTTTGCGGGGCGGAACTGGTGCGCAGTTCAGTCATCATAGTATGAAACTGGGCGGTACTCGTCGCGATCGACTCTTGGATCTGCAGTCCGACAAACATCAGGCCGATCAGGCCGAGGGCCACGATGCCGATACCGATGATGGTTAGTGCGCGGTACATGATCAGGTCTCCTTGTTGAATCCACAGGCAAGAGCGGCGGATCGGTTCGACGGGACCGAAGATTTGTTGTGCTTGCGTCTGCGCGGCATCGGGTGTGAGGCCTTGATGCCGCAATCGTTCCGCGATTGATTCCAGATGATCGTGCAGTTCGGCATCAATCTGCGTGGCCATCGTGTCACGGGCTGGCAGGGACTCGCGGTCGCCGAAGAGAAAATATCGCAGCGGTTCACGCATGGTCGACTCCGAGAATGCGATTGACCACACGACTGAATCGCGACCACGCGTCGCGCTGCGCCGCCAGATGTTTGCGTCCCAGGCCGGTCAATTGATAGTGCTTGCGCGGCCGGCCCTGGGGCGAATCCTGCCAGCGGGCTTTGAGTAGCCCTTGCTTTTCCAGCCGATGGAGGGCCGGATAGAGGCTCCCCTCCTTGGTGACCAATTCCCCCTGGCTGAGTTCTTCCAGCGAGCGGGCGATGGCATATCCGTAGGTGGCCCCCTTATCGATCGCCTCCAGGACGAGCGACTCCAGCGCCCCGCGTAACAAATCCCCGTGGTTTCCCATCGCGTCGGCTCCTATGCCTAGACAATCAATGTATATCTCCATTATTACCTAGATTGGCGATGTATGCAAGGGGTAGAGGGGGGACCCCGGTGAAGGAGTTTCTGATGGGGCCGCTGGTTGGCGCCGAGAAACCATCGGCCAACAGAACGCCCACGAAGAGGGTGAGAAGGCGTGAGATTCGAAGTCTGCGCAGATCGAGACCGCCAGCTCCGACTGGCAAGTATGACGGCCTTCGCACTACAAGCACGTGGCGCAAGCCAGTGAACAAGCACGTAAGTCCAACGGGGCCAGGGACCGATTCATAAGCGCACTCCCTAGACATCGGGATGCGTCCGCACGGATGCCGATCACCGCATAACCCCCAGCTGCGTGGGACTCACTCGCTTGCGCTTCGTTCTTGTATTTTTCGCTCGGTCCCTGGCGGAAGCCTGGAAACGAGCATCAAAAATCCGTCACGGTAATGCCCGTAACGTGAATTTGCGCTAGAACCGGGCAACGATCCGACGGAGGTCGAGGACATCGGGAGTGCCGTTGGCCCTATCGGTTCCCGGATATCCTCTTACCCAGTCCGATGGACTGGGCTATGCAAAGGGCGGGGCTTTGCCCCGCGGAATCAACGCTGGCGCATTGTTCACCGCTCAATGGAATAACGTCGCGGGAAATCGCGGGCTAACCGTCAGAAAATGTCGTTAAGGACAAGGGCGATTCCTGTGGCGAGCAGGGGTCGTATGGGAGGTATCAATTGTACGGACCTTGGGGCGGATTTCGTCGGACCGTGGCCGGATCACGAAGTAAACTTGCTTTGGCAATGCCGCTTTGAATCCTTCCCCTGCCCTAGGCGCACGCATGAGCGACCCGAGTTCCGCCCTGCACCGTTTGTTGCCCACGCTGGCCCGCGCGCGTCGCGCGTATAGTCTGCCTGCGGTCGCGTTGGAAGTATTAAAGCTAACAGAAAACGATCGCGTTGACGTCGGAACGCTCAAGACGTGCATTGAACGCGATCCGGCGTTAACCGCCCGCCTGCTTCGCGTCGTGAATAGCTCCATGTATGGGCTGACGCGCGGTGTATCCACCCTCAATGAAGCGCTGGGAATACTTGGAACCAAACCTCTAAAACTGTTGGTGCTGGGATTCAGTCTGCCGACGAGGATGTTCCAAGGTGTGGAATCCAAGGTACTTTCCAGCTATTGGCGTTGCTCATTGACCAAGGCCGTCGCCGCGCGGCAATTCAGCGAGCACGTTTGGCGTATTCCCGGCGACGAGGCATTTCTGGCGGGGCTCTTGCAGGACTTAGGAGTTCTGGTACTCATCCAGCAAATGGGGCAACCGTACATCGAGTTGTACCACACGGTGCTGTCGGGGCGCAAGGACTTGGATGCGATCGAAGCGGCGACGCTGGGGTTTGACCATACGGTTCTGACCGCCAAGCTGTTGGAGTCCTGGCATTTCCCCGAACACTTGGTGGCTGCCGTGGGCTTGCCGCATGATGTCGAACGGCTGAACAGCCTGCCTGCTGCTGAAAGATCCTTGCCGCAGATATTGCACGTTGCGGATTTGATGAGCCAGCTACTTGCTCGCGAACGAATCCAAGTGCTGGAAGAGCTCATGGACGTTTCCAATCGCTACGTTCCCTGGCACCACCGGCAATTGGAGGAATCGGTCGCCGTGATTCAGGAGCAGGTTGCCCAATTGGCGGATGTGCTGTCGCTTCCGCTGACAGACGGGCGCAATTATCTCGAGCTGCTGGCGGAGGCACAGTCGCGTTTGGCGGAGCTTACCGAAGGGACTGCGCTCTCCCAGTCTGCGAAGGTTGACGAGGGGGGCCACTGGCAACAGGCGGCCCAGAACCTGGCCACCGCCGCTGAACGCTACGTTAACAACGACGCTTCTTGCGAGGAGGCCGCTGACGAGGCTCCGCTGGTCTGTTCCGGATCGCCCGCCGTCGCGAAAACGGCGGTGGCTGAGATTGCGGTGGCGTCCTCAAACGTCACGCCGAGCCTTGAATCCTATGTACGCGCCGCGATTGCCGAATGCCGCAATACTCGTTGTCCCGTTAGTCTCTTGATGGTCGGCATCGACAACTACGCCGAACTCATCGCCCAGCATGGCACGCATGTGGCCGCCGTGGTGCGCTCGGCGTTGGCGCGAGGCTGCCAGCGCGTTGTGGTCGGGGAAGGGCAATGTTTGCGGATTGGCGATTCGATCTATGCGAGAATCGTCAAAAACAGCGATCGGCCTCACACGGTGGGCATGGGGCGAGATCTATTGCAGCATATGGTCGAATTCCTATCGACGGTCGTTGGGAGTGAACGTCGGCCCACAACCATCAGCGCTGGGGCCGCCACCTTAAACCTGCCCCCCAAAAATTTTCGGGAGGAGGAGTTGATCGATGCGGCAACTCGCTGCCTCTGGGCTTCTCAAGCGGCGGGGGGGGGCGTGTTGAAGAGTATCGATGTGTAGCGGCGAGCCCTTGGCGGCAGGCTTCTCATCGCCCCGCGTGATCCTCACACCAGCCTGTACGCGCATGATGAATCTGGTAATCTGGCGCCATGGACGAAGCGCATGATGCCAGGTCAAACCCCTACGAAGGACCGGTCCGTCCCCCAGCCGGGGAGGCGGGGGTGGGACACTATGGGGCAAGTGCCTATCCGCTGGACGAAGTACGGCTGGAGGACTTGGCATTCGATAGCCGGCGGCTTGAGACGCGGCGTCGTGTGATGTTGCCCCTGTTTCTGCTGGTGGCAACGTGCCTTTCCACGTTCTGGGCCGGTGCGACCGACTGGACTCCAACGTCTCTGGTGGGCTACGAGCAGGCCGACGATGCCCTGATGCCGATGCGTCGCATGATTGTGCGGAACGGCGGTCAGGGGCTGGCCTACATGTCCGCCATGATGGGAATTCTGTTGGCCCATGAAATGGGCCATTTTTTGACCACTGTTTACTATCGGATCCCTGCCAGTCTGCCGTATTGCATTCCCTTTCCGATCAACCCACTGGGGACGATGGGGGCCGTGATCAGCATGGCGGGATTCAAGGCCGATCGCAAGCAGCTTTTTGATATTGGCTTGGCGGGGCCATTAGCGGGATTGGTCATTGCGATTCCGGTTTTATACTTTGGTATCCAGCAGCTGGATTTCAAGCCGGGCTCCTATGGGGGCATGGCACTGGACTGCCCTCGACTGGTCCGCATCATGATTTCTTATATGCGGCCCGACTTGGGGAATCCCGAGCGGGTTTGGATCAGCCAATTAAATCCACTGTTCATGGCAGGGTGGGGTGGTTTGTTGATTACGGGATTGAATATGCTCCCCGTCAGCCAATTGGATGGCGGGCATGTGGTGTATGCCTTGTTTCGACGTCGCGCCCATTGGATTGCTCGTGGGTTTGTGATCTTTGCGATTGCGTTTGTCGTGTTGGCCGATGCTACGATGTGGGCCTTGATGCTGGTCTTGGTGATTCTCTTGGGGGCTGACCATCCGCCGACGGCGAACGATCAAGTTCCTTTGGGGAGATTTCGTATCGCGCTAGGGTATTTGTCGCTCCTGATACCGTTTCTCTGTTTTCCGCCACGCGGAATACTCTTCGCGCCGTGAGGGACTTGTTGAGATTTTGATTGAATTGATTTCCGTGGCTGAAAGGTTTAACAAGGATGCAAACCAAGGTTACTGCAAAAACGACGACTGGGCGCTCTGGCCGTTACGACGCGATCATCATCGGGGGTGGCCACAATGGGTTGGTGACGGCCGCCTACCTGGCGCGAGCCGGCAAGTCGGTCTGTGTGCTGGAGCGACGGCATGTCTTGGGGGGCTGCGCCACGACCGAGACGCTATGGCCGGGTTACCGCGTTTCAACCGCCGCCTATGTGATCAGCTTGTTTCTGCCGGAGATCATCCAGCAGCTCAAGCTGAAGCACTATGGCTTGACTATTCTGCCTCGCACGCCTTCGTCGTTCACCCCCTTGTTGGATGGCCGCTCGCTGTTACTCGGGCCGGACCGGCGATTGTGCGAGCGCGAGATAGCCAAGTTCAGTGAACGGGATGCGGTCGCCTATCCTCGCTACAACGGCTTGCTGGAGCGAGTCGCACAGCGATTGGAGCCGACGTTATCCGCTGCCGCTCCCGATGTGTTGCCGCTCCCTAAGTCGTGGCGCAAGATCTCGATGGTGAAACGGCTGCGTGACATGGGCAAGGCGTGGGAGCTCTATCAGGGATTGACCGAGTTGGGAGAGGATTTGCCGGAGGCCATCGAGTTGCTCACCGGGGCCGCACGGCCGCTGCTGGAGCGTTGGTTCGAAGCTGAAGTCTTGCGGGCCACCCTGGCCACCGATGCGATCATAGGCGCCTTCGCCTCGATTTCATCCCCGGGAACGGCCTACGTGTTGTTGCACCACGTGATGGGGACCGCGGGAGGTGCTCGTGGTATTTGGGGATACGTCCAAGGGGGCATGGGGGGCTTGGCCGACGCGCTCGCTAGTGCTTGCGAGGATCTTCACGTTGATATTCGTCGCGAGGTCGAGGTGCGTTGTATCACGACCAAGGGGGGCCGAGTCACGGGAGTTGGCCTGTCGGACGGTACGCAGCTGGATGCCGATGTGGTGGCATCGAGCGTGGATGCTCAAACGACCTTCTCGCGGATGCTCGACCCATTGTTGCTACCCGATTCGTTTCGCCAGGCGGTCGATCGGATTGACTATTCGTCCGCCTCCGCCAAGATCAATCTGGCTCTATCGGAGCCTCCTCAATTCCGCGCGGTCCCTGGAACTGGGGTCGCTCCCCATCATTGCGGCACGATGCATATTTCGCCCACTTTGGACTACCTGGAACGCGCCTACGA
>SXHS01000063.1 GCA_005773145.1 Planctomycetaceae bacterium
AGCAACAACAAACGACGACGCACGCTGGCCATCAAAGAATCCCCGGTTGTGAAACATCGATGCCCTTGAGTGACATCTTGAGCGCCTCGACATTGGGGGCCACCGAGAAGGCCGTTTCTCGATCGATCAATTCATCGTCCACCAACTGTTTCAAGCTCATGGTAAAATCTTGCATCCCGTCGGAAACACTCATGCGGATAACATCTGGCAATTTCGAATCCTGTCCTTCGAGGATCAGCTTGCGAATCATGGGGCTGAAGGTCATCACTTCGACCGTGGGTACGCGCCCCACATCTTTCTTGATCGACGGCAGCAGTTTTTGGGCGACGATTCCTTTCATGTTGAAAGCGATGGCACTGCGAATGGCGCTGTGCATGGCCTCTGGAAACAAGTCCAGAATACGACCAATCGTACTGGCCGAACTGGAAGCATGGATCGTACCAAAAACCAAGTGCCCCGTCTCGGCCGCGTGAATGGCCGTCATGAACGTCTCTTGGTCGCGCATCTCGCCCACCAGAATGATATCCGGGTCTTCGCGAACCGCGTGTTTCATGCCGATCTCGAAATCGCGCACGTCCATGCCGATTTCTCGCTGGTTGATCAAACACTTGTCTTCGGTGAAGACAAACTCCACCGGATCTTCCAAGGTCAAAATATGCTTGCGGTATTGGCTATTGATGTAATTCAACATCGCGGCAATGGTGGTACTTTTTCCCGATCCCGTCACCCCCGCCAGGAGAACCATGCCTTGATCGAAATGGCAGAGCGTTTCCACGACTGGGGGCAGGAACAAGCCGGAGAAATCGGGAATGCGATTGTTCACACGACGCGCCACCAAGCCAATCTTACCCATTTGCTGCAGTAGGTTCACGCGAAATCGCCAGGTCACGCCATCGACATCAATCGTATAGGCAAAGTCCGCGCCACCATCCACATCAAAGATCCGCCGCGAGCGCTCGTTCATCATGGGAAAAAGCAACCGCACCATCTCTTCCAAATCGATCGGCGGGTGTTTCAGCGGCATGAGTTTTCCACGCACGCGCACGATGGGAGCCTGTCCGACTTTCAGATGCAAGTCACTCCCCTCGAGCTTAACCAGGGCGCGAAACAGTTTGTCCACCTCACGTTCTTCGTGCTTGCGCAGAAATCGCTCGGCCAAATCCTCTGCCGGCACGGAGGTATCCGCATGGTGGGAACCATTGTCTTTGGTCTTCGGTTTTGACATGGCCGTCCGTCCTCATCTCGCGCCACGGGGCGCATGGTAGGGGTCGCTCCGCTAATCAGTCACCCGACGCTCCGTCTACAACCGTACTGGCACGCCACAGTTCGCCATGGCTTGCTTGGTCTCCCGAATGGTGTATTGGCCAAAATGAAAAATACTGGCCGCCAAAACCGCATCGGCATGTCCCAGCGTGATGGCGTCGACTAGGTGCTGTGGACACCCAGCACCGCCACTAGCCACCACAGGAATCGTGACGGCCTGGCTGACGGCCGACGTGATCTCCAAATCATAGCCATCCTGCGTGCCATCGCGGTCCATGCTGGTCAACACAATCTCTCCCGCTCCCAACCGCTCCACTTCCTGGGCCCATGCCACAGCCTCGCGCCCGGTCGGCAAACGGCCGCCGTTGATATGGACCTCCCAGACTTCTTTCCCCGCGCGGTCCACCCGCTTGGGATCAATATTGACCACGATACATTGGCTGCCAAAGCGGCGGGCCGCCTCACGCACAAAATCGGGATCTCGACAGGCAGCCGAGTTGATGGATACCTTATCACTTCCGGCCGACAGCAGGGCACGGATATCCGCCAATGTCCGCACGCCCCCTCCGACGGTCAACGGCATGAAGACCTGTTCGGCTGTCCGCCGCACGACGTCCAACATGATATCGCGCCCCTCGTGACTGGCGGCGATATCCAAGAAAACCAGCTCATCCGCCCCTTCTTGCTCATAGCGGGCCGCGACCTCCACCGGATCTCCCGCATCGCGCAACTGGAGAAAATGGGTCCCTTTGACGACACGCCCCCGATCGACGTCGAGGCAGGGAATGACACGTTTAGCAAGCATGGGCGGAGATTACACGCGGGCACGGATCCGTGGGGCTGGGAATCCCCAGCAGCTCAACCGGGCAGGCAGATTTCACTCTAAGCGGCCCCCCCGTCGCGGTCAACCGACCTCCAGGAATTCCTCGATCCGCTCACAGTCCGGTAGCGAGTCCAAAAATTGCCGACCGTAGGGGCGTGTGTGCACCCGCGGGTCCAGGACCACAACCATCCCCCGATCCTGCTGGGTACGGATCAGTCGGCCAAACCCCTGGCGGAATTTGAGGATGGCGCTGGGGAGCTGGTAGTCCCGAAACGGGTTCCCCCCCGCCTGCTGGATGGCTTCCATCCGCGCCTCCAACAGCGGATGGTCCGGGACGGCGAACGGCAATTTGGTGATGATCACATTTTGCAGGGCCTTCCCGGGCACATCGACCCCCTGCCAGAAGCTGTCCGCGCCCAAGAGCACGCCGCGTGGATTATCCTTAAATCGTTCCAGCAATCGATGCCGGGGAGTTCCATCCGCCTGGCTGTAGAGCGCCAGATCTTGCTCGGCCAACCAGGCCACCAAACGGGCCTGTACGCCGCGCAACATCTGATAGCTCGTAAAAAGTATGAAGGCATGTCCATCCGTGCGAGCCACATAGCGGCGAATCATCTCCGCGCACAATCGCTCGTAGTTGACCCGATCGGAGCTGGGGTCCGGCAAGCCGCGCACGAGAATCAATTGCGCCTGCCGCCGGTAGTCGAAGGGGCTCCCCACGCGCAGGGTTTGGCAATCGGCCAAACCGACGGATTTTCGAAAAAAGTCAAAGGATCCCGCACGGCCTACGGACAGCGTCGCACTCGTCATCACGACCGTCCGCACCTGCTGAAACAATTGCCTATGCAATTCAGGCCCCACACGTAGCGGCGCCGCCGCCAGGGCCACGCGGGATGGTCCACGACGCGATGCGGTCTGCTCCACCCAATACACCGATTCTGGCAGGCGTTGCTCAATCCACTGATCAAGAGCGCCCGCCACCGTCAACGCCCGAGCCCCCGCCGACATCAGATCTTGCTGTTCGGTCGCTGCGTCGACGTCTTTGCTGCGGCGTTCCAATAATTCTGCTAAACGACGCAACTCGGGGCTGAGCGGATTCTTCGCGACGTCGGGGTGGCGAACCCGTCCGGTACGGTTCGCATCTTCGCTGATCCATTCCCGCATATCGTCGAAGACCTCATCCGCCAACATGCGGCAGCGATCCACCAGTTGTTGCCCTTCCGTCATCTGGTAGTGGACCAGCAGACCCTTGTTGGTCCGATCGTTGTAAAGTTTATTGAGCAGGTATTCCACCTGCCCGGTAGTCACCCCCAATCCCAGATGTTCGCTGGCCACCGCTTCCAAGGTATGGGCTTCATCAAAAATCACCGCGTCGTAGTCAGGAAGCAGTTTGACTCCGGCGCCTCGCAGGGCCAAATCCGAAAAAAACAGGGCGTGATTGACGACCAGAATCTGCGCATTGTGCGTTCTTTGTCGGGCTTTGAAGTAGAAGCACTGCTGGTGCGTCGGACAATGACGACTCATGCAGTTGCCACTATCGCTGGACACTTCGTCCCACACATCGGAATCGGGCCGATATTCCAGATCGCTCAGCGACCCATCGTGTGTCTTGTCCGACCATGCGGCGATGGCCTCCAACTGCTGTTGCTGTTCCGATTGCGTGAACAAGTGTCTGGCACGTTTGCGGGCATTGTCCAGCCGCCGGCGACTCAGGTAATTCCGACGCCCCTTAACCAGCACCGCGGAGAACTCTCGCGGAATCACGCTATTGAGCAGGGGCAGATCCTTGGCCATCAGCTGTTCCTGCAGGCTAATGGTATGCGTCGACACGACTAGCCGCTTCACTTCGCCGGCCTCGCCCCCCTCCCCTGCCGTCACGGCCAGGATGGCGGGGACCAGGTAGCCAAAGCTCTTCCCCACGCCCGTCCCCGCCTCGACGACCTGATGATGCCCCTTTTCCAAGGCACCCTGCACGGCACTCGCCATGTCCAGTTGTTCTGGCCGCATCTCATAGCCGGGCAACCGACGAGCAATGCTGCCGGCTGGCCCCAGGATATCCAACAGCGATAGCTGCATCATGAGCCTGCTTAAAGGGCCGGCCGGTTCACGGCGGCGATATGGCCTTCTTCCGGGCTGCTAGCCGTGGCGTACAATCGTTTGGGAATCCGCCCCGCTCGGTACGCCAACCGCCCGGCCTCAACTCCGGCCCGCATCGCCGCCGCCATGACAACCGGATCGCGCGCGTGGGCGACGGCCGTGTTCAACAGCACGCCATCCGCCCCCAATTCCATGGCGACCGCCACATCGCTCGCGGTCCCAACCCCCGCGTCGATAATGACGGGATACGTGGGGTCCGTCCCCTTGAGATACTCCAAGCAGATACGCAGATTATTGGCGTTCAAGATGCCCTGCCCGGAACCGATGGGACTGCCGGCTGGCATCACACTCACGGCGCCCGCTTCCTTGAGCCGACGCGCTACGACAGGATCGTCGCTCGTGTAACACAGCACCTGAAAACCGTCGGCCACTAGCCGCTCCGTCGCTTCTAGGGTGGCAATTGGGTCCGGGAGCAGGGTCTTGTTATCTCCCAAGACTTCCAATTTAACCCAATCGGCACCGGGGTTTTCGAGTCCCAGCAGGATCTCTCGTCCCAAGCGGGCCGTGCGCACAGCGTCGTCCGCCGTGTAGCAACCGGCCGTATTGGGGAGCAAAATGTACCGCTGCAAGTCAAGATAATCCAGCAAGTTCTTGCCCGCTGGATCGTAGAGACGATCGCGGCGAACGGCGACCGTCACGCAATCGGTCCCTGAAGCTAGCAGCGACTCTGCCATGCACTCTAAGGACTCATACTTGCCCGTTCCCACGATCAGTCGGCTGCGCAGCCGATGCGTGCCCAAGCAAAGTTCGTCCGCGTCCGTGGAAGCCACTGCCGACATTAGGCGATTCCCCGATCTATTTGGCTATAGGGTGTACGGAGCAAGGCGCCCGACCACAACTCGCGGTACCCGCTGACCTCAGTCGGTTTACCCACACCCTAGCCACCTCCGACCAACGTGACGATTTCTAACTGGTCGCCAGGCTGCAATTGACGCGAGTCATGGTGGCTGCGCGGCACGAGTTGTTGATTGACTTCAACTGCCACACGACGTGCATCCACTTTGAGTTCGCCCAACAGCTGGCCAATCGTTGTTCCTAAACCGACGGAGTGAGGCTCGGCATTCAGTGTAATCTCAAACGCTTGCATCACCACCTCGCATCACCACCGGACGGTTCACGAACAACCAGGCCAAGCTAATCGCGGATCGGAATACTACGTGCCGCGCCGATATCGAGCAACGACAACGTGCCCGCCTGAGGTCGACCGATGGCCGCCGCATCACGACGCCACTGTACACCATAGGCACCGAAGCGGCCCGTATTGGTATCAATAACATAGGCAATCGAGGCCGCAGGTCGCGAGGCCCCCGGACCGCGGGCAAAACCCACCATCCCCGTAACAAGCAGAAAGCGAGGCTTCTTGGATTGCTCGATGTTCAAATCGCGCAACACATTGGCCTTAAACAGCCCTGCGAATTTTCCCGTGCGTTGACTGAGCACGGTGCACTGCAAGTCGCCCGTGACGAAGTCGAGTACATAAAAGCCCTCGACATCCTCGTCGACCGGCCCCGTGGCGACTGCCATGGTATCGCTGCTGTCGGTGGCCGTCGCGTGTAGTGGCGTCTCCCAGCCGGAGAGGACCAAGCCGGCGGGTCCATGAACCAAGGTATTCCAGCCCAGCAGCGACAGTCCCGCGAGCATCATCCCAACGGCCCCGAGCGCCACCCCCACGGCCAACACGCCCCACCTGCGTCTGGTCTTCCGTACCAGGGGCCATGGCCAGCGCGATCGCTGCGCATCCCATCCACGATGGTCATCCATAAATCGTGATCCTCTTGATGCTTTCTGAAATGCGTGTTTTCTGAAACTTATCTTCACCCGATGTGCATGCCTGCAAACGGCTCTCCCCAACGGCCGCCGTCGGCCCCCAACTCTTGCATCCTATCGACTTTTCTCAATCCCTTCCAGCTGAAAAGCCCCGCGTGACGGGCTGTCGATAGGGGCCGAATCTGATAGAAATAGGGCAAGCCGAGGGTCTGGGTGGCACCAGTGGCACGCCACAAGCGTCTGCTCCGCCCCCTGCTGCGAGCCACGGATTGCGATCTCGAAACCAGACGAACCAGATTAGATGGGGAACGCGATGGGAACCAATGAGCCGTTGAATCGAAAACTTCGCATGGCGCTCGTGGGTGGCGGCCGGGGTGCTTTCATTGGACGCGTGCATGCGACGGCCGCCGTGTTGGACAATCGAGCGACCTTGGTTGCCGGAGCCCTTTCGTCCGATCCACAGCTGGCCAAGGAATCGGCGCCGGATTACGACATCGCTGCGAATCGGGCCTACGCTTCGTACCAGGAGCTGATCGAAGGTGAGCGGCGTCTGGCAGCAGATGAACGAGTGGATTTCATTTCGATCGCGACCCCCAACCACATGCACTTCGAGATTGCCCGAGCCGCCTTGCTGGGTGGGTTTCACGTCTTATGCGACAAGCCCATGACGTTTGACCTAGCCCAGGCCGAGGAGTTGGCCGCCATCGTGGATCGCACGCAGTCTGTGTTTGCGCTCACTCACAATTACACGGGCTATCCGCTCGTTCGACAGGCCCGCGAGATGATCTTGGGGGGCGAATTGGGGGAAATTCACGCCGTCCGCGCCGTGTATGCCCAAGGCTGGCTGCGATCCCGGCTGGAGAACGCCAAGCAGAAGCAAGCATCGTGGCGAACCGATCCACAACGGAGCGGTGCTGCGGGGTGCTTTGGCGATATCGGATCACATTCGTTCAATCTGGCCCGTTACATGACGGGAGCGCTGCCGGAATCCGTCAGTGCGCATCTACGGACCTTCGAGCAGGGACGGCAATTGGACGACTATGGGACGGCGATCATCCGCTTTCAAAACGGCGCTTTAGGAACTGTGACCGCATCACAAATCAGCCATGGCCGAGAAAACGATTTGCTTATCGAGATCGACGGCACGCTGGCTTCGCTGAGCTGGCGTCAAGAGAATCCGAACGAGCTGTGGGTGCGTCGCAATGGGCAAGCCCACCAGTTGTACACGCGGAATCCCAATGCACCCTACACCAACACGTCGGGGCAAGCGGCTTGTCGCCTGCCAGCCGGGCATCCTGAAGGGTTCTTCGAGGCCTTTGGGAATATCTATCGGTTCGCGTACGACGACATGGTGCGTCATGCCACCGGTCAGGCATTCGACCGCGTGAACACCATTTATCCCAACGTGCGGGACGGGGTGGAAGGAATGCTGTTTATCCAACAGTGTGTGCAGAGCAGCAAGCAGAATGGCGCCTGGTTGCCACTAAAACATGAACTTGCCCGCCCATAATGGCCTCACGTCGCTCTCTAAGACTACCGATCTCTCTCGGCGTGCTGATGATCCTGCTGGTGGTCATGCTGACTGTCGGCTGGATCGTTCTGGGCGTGAAAGGGATTCTCGAGTCCGAGTCGGTAACTTTTTACGTCACCCTGCTGACGCTCGGCACCACGTTTTTGATGCTGATTCTAGTGGGGGTGGCAATCTACTTGTCGATGAGCGTCAAAGCGATCAACCTCAATCAGCGGCAATCGAATTTTATCGACAGCGTCACCCACGAATTGAAGTCCCCCATTGCTTCCTTGAAACTCTATCTGCAAACGCTCGGCCGACGCTCGGTCGATGATGAACAACGAGCCAGCTTCTATCGCATCATGCTCGAGGACGTGGAACGATTGGATCAACTGATCAATCACCTCCTGGAGGCCGCGAGCCTGGAAAAGGAATCTCAGCCCGAGCCGCCCGAACGGATACCGTTGGCACCCCTGCTCGAAGAAGCGGTCGCGTCGCTCTGCACAAGGCACCATGTCTCACCAAACTGCGTGGAACTGGATCTGCAGCCGGTCGCCCTATCCGCGCGGCGCGTCGATCTCGAGATGATTTTCCGAAATCTGATTGACAATGCCATCAAATATTCCGGGACACCACCACACGTCAGCGTCTCGCTCCGCTGGGAACGCGAGCGCATGATCGTCGTCTGCGTGCGCGACAATGGAGCCGGCATCCCCACCCAATTGCGGCGAAAGATCTTTGGCCGTTTCGTCCGACTGGGATCGGAGCTGGAGCGGAAGAAACCTGGAACCGGTCTGGGACTCTACATCGTGCGCACCCTTGTGGAACGAATGAAGGGGCGTGTGCGCGTGCGGGATGCCGATCGTCAGGGAGGAACCGTGTTTGAAGTCCGCTTGCCCGGCGGAGAGGCCGTGACGCCGACCGCCCCATCGATGACGTTGGCCGAGACGGCATCCCCCCCAGAGCCGCCGAGTTCCTTCCCCAGTGAGCCTCTCCGATGAAGCACAAGCACATCGTCGTCCTGGAGGATGAAGAGCATCTGGCGCTGGGAATCAAGTACAACCTGGAGGCGGAGGGCTATCAGGTCACCACCTTCGCCGAAGGACCAGCCGTCGTCCAGTACTTCCAAGAACACCCACATCAGGTGGATCTGTTGATTTTGGACCTGATGCTGCCTGGCATGAGCGGATACGCCGTCTGTGAGAAGCTGCGCGAACAGGGGGAACAAGTCCCCATCCTGATCCTTAGCGCCCGCAGCCTTTCCGAGGATCGTACCCGCGGCTTCGATGTGGGAGCGGATCAGTACCTGATCAAACCGTTTGAACTCGAAGAACTCCTCAGCCGCGTCAAGCATCTTGTCGCCCGCTTTGGATCCCAACCGGATGAGCGAGTCCAGGCCGCACAGGCCAAGATCCGTCACTATCGATTCGGTAACTCCCAAATCGATTTCCGCACCTTTGAAGTCAAGGTGGGAGGCCGGCCCGTGCACTTATCACGACTCCAGATGACGTTGCTGCAATACTTCATCGAGAACGAAGGTCGCGTGATACCGCGTGAGGAATTGCTGGTCAACGTCTGGGACCTGCCGGGGCACCTCAACACGCGGGCACCCGATCAGTTCATGCGGCGTCTGCGCACGGTGTTCGAGCCCAACCCGGCGGAACCGCGACATTTCCTGACCGTACGCGATGCCGGTTATCGGTTCGTCGCCGAGCCCGCACCCGTGGATCCCTAACCCTTCTTGTGCTGACCGTCGACCACATTCCAGGCCAGCCCCAGCTTCTCCAACAAGCGAATCGTCATGAATGTGACGTCGATCTCCCACCAACGGTGACCATGCCGCGCCATACGGGGGAACGAATGATGGTTGTTGTGCCAGCCTTCACCATACGTCAACAGGGCCACGAGCCAATTGTTGCGGCTATCATCACTTGTGGCGTAGTTGCGATATCCCCACATGTGACTCGCCGAGTTGACGAGCCAAGTCGAGTGCAGCACGAACAACAGCCTCAAAAATAGGCCCCAAAACAGAAACGACCACGCCATGTAGGTGCCGCCATACGCCATTCCCGCCGTGAACAAGATCACACCGGTCATTACATGCCACCACAAAAAGGTACGCGAGATAAATCGCAACACGGGGTCACGCATCAAGTCCGGCGCCCAACGCGCGCGGTAGGCATCCGACTGCTCGTCCACCAACCCCTGGCAGAAACACCAAAGGATATGACTCCACCACGAGCCATCGCGTGGCGAGTGCGGGTCGCCATCTTGATCGCTAAAGGCGTGATGGCGCCGATGATGGGCCACCCACTGAATGCTCGGCCCCTCCCCCGCCAATCCGCCAATCCATGCCAAGAGCCACTTGATCGGGCGGTACGTGCGAAAGCTGTCGTGCGTCAACAGTCGGTGATAGCCCAGACAGATACCAATCCCACCGGTGAACCAATGGAGCCCAAGCATCAAAACGAGCCCTTCCCAACTGAAGAAGAACGCAGCCCCCAAAGCGGCCAAGTGTATGAAACCTAGCCAAAACAGCGACAGCGGTTCCAATTCGTACCGACGCGTTTTTGTCTTCACATCGTGCTTCGCGGCCGTCGCCGCGCGAGACGTCGATCCACCCGCGTGACCTAGTGGCCCACCCCCTTCAAGGTTATTACGAGCGGGAGCGGAATGCGTGGAGCGTGCCTGGTTGACTCGTGGGTGCTTGACGGATGTTCGTGTCATTCTGGTTCTCGCGTGGTGTGCCTGACGTCCCGGATATCCGGGTTCCGTCGCAGCGAAGTCTCGTCGTCCAAAGGTTTAGTTTCTCGCCCCTAGATAATACGGTTCTCCCCCCATTTCCTGCGTTACCAGCTAGCGCCAACCATGTAACACTTCTGTAACAATTGGCGACCGCCGCCCATTGGGGGGGGCTGGGCAATCTGCCACAGCCTCCCTCGCCCTGCTGCCGCGGCCAGCCTTGCCCCGCTCCCATTCCCGGGGCCGGCCAAGACCGAACCATCCCGCCAGACGGAAATCTCGTTACGACCAGCCTTAAGGCCCCCGGGACATGCGTGCCCGAAACCCCAGAACCGGGGCCGGTCGGTCACGCGCGTGACCTACGTTTGGAGAGCGATCGGCTTCATCCGTACCGAAGCGGCGCGCCGTCCCGTGGGACGGCAAATGATTCCTGGGGTTCTTGGCCTCTACGGGGCTTGGGGACGTTGGGACTATTGGAGCTTGGCCCCGAGAAAATAGACGGAAGATCGTCATGGTTACGCTGATCGGATTCGCGGTGGTGATGGGCTGCGTATTGGGTGGTTTCACCATGGCCGGTGGCCATATTGCCCACTTGATTCACCCGTCGGAAATTGTCACTATCGGCGGTGCGGCCTTGGGTGCCGCCATCGTGATGTCCCCCATGAAGGTTCTCAAGGACTTGGTGAAGGGAGTGCTGGCCTGCCTGAAAGGGGCGACCTTCACCAGGGCCATGTATGAGGAACTATTTAAGCTCATGTACGAGCTGTTTAAGTTGGCCCGCCGCAATGGACTGTTGGCCCTTGAACCGCATCTCTCCAATCCTCACGAGAGTGATATTTTCCACAAGTATCCGAAGATCTCGTCTAATCATCATGTATCCGAATTCATCGTCGGCGCCCTATCACCGATCATCGAAGGATCGGTAAAGCCCGATCGGCTGCCAGAGTTGCTAGCGACCGAGATCAAAGTGCTGGAAGAAGAACACCACGCGCCCATGGGGGTGCTGGCGAAAACGGCAGATGGGCTCCCCGGTTTCGGAATCGTGGCGGCCGTGTTGGGCATTGTGATCACGATGGCGCACATCAATGGTCCGGTGGAAGAAATCGGACACAAAGTGGGTGCCGCGTTGGTCGGAACGTTCTTGGGAATTCTATTGTCCTACGGTTTCATTGCCCCCTTGGTGGTCAAGATGGAGTTCAACGGGATCGCGGAGATCAACTTTTTTAAGACGATCGCTACGCTCGTCCAGGGCTATGTCACCGACTTGCCGCCGAAAGTCGCCATTGAACAAGCACGCCGCAGCATCACCAGCGATGTGCGGATGTCACGTGAGGAACTTGAAAATCTGCTGAAAGCCGTGGACGCCGCTGGTTAGTCCTTTCCCATTAAATTTCCGCATGTCCCCGTAAGCATCGAATAGGAATGGTCCCATGGCA
>SXHS01000064.1 GCA_005773145.1 Planctomycetaceae bacterium
CGAAACGTGCGTCGTCGACGGCCAGCTCCCGCATGGGTGTCGACCGCAAATTCGACCGCACGGCGACGCTCCTCTCGCTGTTCGAATCGAGGTGCGTACGGGTTCACGCTCGTCGAGCTACTGGTGGTTGTCGCGATCGTCGCGGTGCTCATCTCGCTACTCCTTCCGGCGGTGCAGGCAGCTCGCGAGGCGGCCCGCGCCGCGACGTGCCGCAATCATATGCGTCAGCTTGGCCTGGCAACGTTGGTTTTTCACGATTCGCAGCAGCATCTTCCCCCGCCCAAGTTGGGGGATTCCAATACGTCGAATATGGGGAGCACCCTCGTGCTATTGCTCCCCTATTTGGAGGAGGGAAACCTTTACGGCGGTTATGATCGCTTCAAGCCGATTCATGATCCGCAGAACATGCCGATCACGACTTCGGTTATCGACACCTACTTGTGTCCTACGATGCGGCTGCCGAGCACACCCCGATCCGCAGGCATCGAATACTTGGGACCGGGAAGCTATATGATTTCCACGCGCAGTGCCTACATGCCGTTTCTCAATGACGGAGCCTTTGACAACATTCCGGCAGATGGCAGATATCGGCTGGCATTGAAGCACATTGCGGACGGCACATCTCGGACCGTGTTGGCCGGTGAGATCAACTATGCATTTCCATCCCAAGAGCCACCGCCAACGCTGCAGGGGGTGGTGACCCGAGGGGCTCGCTCGGCGTTTGCCTGGGCCGAAGGGTATTGGCTGCAAGCATGGGGCCACATGGCCGCCACGACGCCACAGGCGTTCAACAACAACACGCAATACCTGAATCCAATCAGTAGCCGTGTTTTTCGTAGCGACCATAAGGGCGGAGTGCATTTCGTCTTTCTGGACAGTAGCGTGCGGTTCATCACCGATCAATCGGATCCTGGCGTGCGTCAGGCTATCGTCACTCGTGCCGGAGGTGAAACCATCTCCACTGCCGGTATTGATTGATGCACACTAATACATACACACAAGGAGTTTCATTGACATGCTGTCCCCATTCACTTTCAACAAGTCTCGCGTTGGCGTAGTGGCATTTGCGGCATGCCTGGCCATGGTCCCTGGTCGCGATCTGCGCGCCCACTTCGTTTGGTTGGATTCCGAAAATCAGCCTGAGCAGTCTCAGGCCGTGCTGTTCTTCGGCGAAGCGCCAAGCGACCGGGACTATCGCTTGCCACCGCCCATCGCCGAGACCAAGGTCGTCGCTCGGGACGCGGCGGGCAACTCGCAGGAGGTCGCAACCGCGGCGGCCGAGGATCAGGATTTCGTCGGCTTACGGGGCACGGTCGAGCTGGCGGACCCCTTCTCGCTCGAGGCCGTACAGTGTTACGGAGTCTATCACGGTTCGCTGCTTACCTATCATGCCAAGCATCTCCATGGAAAATCACCGGACGACTGGTCGCGACTGGCCCCATCTCCAGGTCTTGCCTTGGAAGTTCTCCCCGCCATTGAGGACGGCAAGCTGGTCGCCACGGTGCTTTGGAAGGGGAAGCCGTTGCCGGGTGCTGAGATCACGTTGGTGCATGGCGCGAACACGATCGCCAAGCGCACGACCGATGAACAAGGCCGAACGAGCCTGTCCAGTGTCACCATCCCGGGGCGCACGGAAGGAGCGGTGGGGGGCAAGGTAGGTCTGTTGGTTCAACATAAGATTCCAGCGGAGTCCGGTGAATGGAAGGGGAAGAAGTATATGAGTTCGACCCACTATGCGACGTTGACCGTTGACTTGGCGGGGGAAGGAGCCACGGCCGGACGTGTGACGGCTGCCCCAACTGAAACGGTCACTGCAGAACCGCGTTCCGCCACGAGCGTGCCGTCGAAGATCCCCGCGCTCCCCGTGCCCATCTCTAGTTTCGGCGCCGCGATCCACAAAGGCTGGCTCTATGTGTATGGGGGACATACGGGAGAGGCCCACGCCCATTCACGCGACCATCTGTCGCCTCACTTCCTGCGATTCAACTTGGACGGGGGAACCGTCTGGGAGTCCTTGCCCATGCGGAAGCCCCTGCAGGGCCTCGCACTCGTCGCGGACGGGGACTATCTGTACTGCATCGGCGGCATGCAGGCACGTAACGCCGAGCACGAAGAAGCTGATCTGCATTCGGTAGCGGATGTGGCTCGCTTCGAGCCCGTGTCGAAAACCTGGACGGATCTATCGCCATTGCCCGAGCCGCGGTCGTCCCATGACGCATTCGTCATGCAAGGCCAGGTCCACGTGGTCGGGGGCTGGAAACTTGCGGGGTCCGGTGAGGGGGAGTGGCACCGGACTGCCTGGATTAGCGATCCCTCCGCCACGGTAGGCGAGCTCATTTGGCGGCCCATCGCCTCCCCGCCCTTTGCTTCCCGTGCGCTCTCGGTTGCCGAGTCACAGGGACGATTGATCGCAATTGGTGGAATGCACGACGATGGCAAGATATCCCAACACGTATACGAGTGGGATCCTCAACAGAACCAATGGTCAACTCGTACCGATTTCCCCGGGACCGGTATGCACGGCTTCGGAACGTCGGCAACGACCATGGCGGGACACCTTTTCGCCTGCGGCGTTGAGGGGACGGTCTATCGTCTCGACGCGGATCACTGGCTTCCCTGTGGCCAAGCCCAAACGGCACGCTTCTTTCATCGTCTCGTAACGCCGGACTCCACGCACCTGCTGCTCGTCGGTGGCGCGTCGATGACGACAGGGCATCGGGCGGACAGCGAGTCCTTTTTCATTTCCACTACGCCGCAACCGTCCGAGTGATTCAGCCCCAGGCCCCAACGGCCAAAGTCGAGCGTCATTCGCGCACCGCGGCACGGGCGGACAAGCCGACCGTGGCACTCAGCCATCGCGGGCATTCTGACAGTCAAACTACTGTTTTGGTGCCCACTCGTCCAACGTCTGATTGACCGATGAGCGGATTCCATCCAGCGTGTTGGACTGCATGATCTGCGACCTATTGGAACGCATGATGGCCGCGGCGAGCGTGCGGTGGTTGTTCCAATCGGACAAGCTGAATTCTCGGATGTCCATATAAGGCTCTCGAAAATCGGCCGTCAGTTTCGGAACTAGGTGCACACCATCGCTGGCACGCACAACGTGGTATTTCAGGCCGACAAAGGTGAGCGCGACGCCCACGAAAAGCCCCGCCAGAAAAAATCCCGATCGGTTCATGGTTAAAACTCCGACATTGACGCGTGAGGCGTTTGGCAGCGAGAATGTACCCGACGGATCAATTCTCAGACAAGAGGAATCATGCCGAATTCAAAGTCCCAGACCGCGCGTCGCATCCCCCTCTGGCCCCCCGCTGGTATCGGCTTTGTGCCACGCATGCTGTGGTTGATCATCCGTTTGTTCCTGGGGGCATTCTACCGCGTGCGCTTGGAAGGGGCGGAAAACATCCCAGCCACGGGCGGGGCACTGCTGGTCGCGAATCATTTGAGCTGGATGGATGGCTTTTTCGTGCTGATCGCCAGCCGACGGGTGCCCCGCATGGTCGTCTACTCGGGCAATTTCAATCATCCCGTGTTGCAATGGCTCGCCCGCCAAGCCCGTGTGATCATGATAGCATCGGGGCCCAAAGGGATCGCTCGCGGACTGATCGAGGCCCGGCAGGCCTTGCTCGCGGGAGACGTGGTGGGCATCTTCCCGGAGGGGGGGATCTCGCGCAACGGCCAGCTGCAATCGTTTCGCCCCGGTCTGTTGAAGATCCTGGAGAAGACCGAAGCGCCGGTCATTCCGGTCTACCTGGCGGGTGTCTGGGGGAGTATCTTTAGCTTCGAGGGCAAGCGTTTTTTCCTTAAGCGGCCGAAGCGAATACCGTATCCGGTGACCTTGCACTACGGCCCTCCGCTGACGTCCGTCACCGACATTTACCCGGTACGACAGGTGGTTCAACAAATGGAAGCCCGCATCGCGCGTAATGAAACCCGGCCACTGCGTTCGCTCCCCAGCGCGATGCTGCGCATGTGCAAACGGCGCAAGTTTCAATCGAAAGTTGCTGACAGTAGCGGCACCGACCTCAAGGGTGCTGATCTGCTGCTGCGGGCACTGATCTTGCGGCGACTCATGCGCCGCCATGTTTTGAGCGCGAACGAATCGCATATCGGCGTCTTGTTGCCCCCGTCGGTCGGTGGAGTCTTGGCGAATCTTGCGCTGGCGCTGGACCGACGTATCTCAGCCAATCTCAACTATACGATGCCCTCGGAGGTGTTGAATGTCTGTCTGGAACGGGCTGGCATACGGCATATCCTCACCAGTCGACGATTCATGTCGAAGATGAATTTCTCGTTGAATGCTGAGCTCGTCTATCTTGAGGACTTCCGGGACAAACCGACATGGCACGACAAACTCTGGTGCGCCTTGGCCGCCTATGCGATACCGTCGTGGATCCTGGAACGGATGTTGGGGCTACAGAAGATTGCGCCGGACGATGTGGCTACCGTGATCTTCACTTCGGGATCAACCGGGGAACCCAAAGGGGTTATGTTGACTCACAAGAATGTGGCGTCGAACGTGGAGGCCGTCGATCGGGCGATTCACCTGCGGCCGACCGATGTGGTCGTGGGGATTCTGCCGTTCTTCCATTCGTTCGGACTCACCGTCACCCTCTGGGCTCCGTGCACGTTGAACATCAAGGGGATCTACCACTTCAGTCCGCTCGACGCCAAGCAGATCGGCGCCCTCATCAAGGAGCATCAGGCGACCATTTTGTTGTCGACACCGACATTTTTGCGCACGTACCTCAAGCGGTGTGATGCCGAGCAACTAAAAACGCTCGATGTGGTCGTAGCGGGGGCCGAGAAACTGCCGTCATCGCTCTGCCAAGCATTCGAAGAGAAGTGTGGCGTTCGCCCCGTGGAAGGATACGGGGCCACGGAATTGTCTCCACTCGTCTCCGTCAACATCCCCGCCAGTCGCTCGAGTAGCGACCTCCAGGTGACTCGCAAGGAAGGGACGGTCGGACGGCCGGTTCCGGGTGTGGCCGCCAAGGTCGTCGATCCAGAATCGGGCCGCGAGTTAGGCCCCGACCAATCCGGCATGCTATGGATCACGGGCCCCAATGTCATGAAGGGATACCTTGGCCAGTCGGACAAGACGGCGGATGTGATTCGCGACGGCTGGTACATGACTGGGGATTTGGCCACAATCGATGTGGATGGTTTCATCACCATCACGGGTCGCGAAAGCCGGTTCTCGAAGATTGGCGGCGAAATGGTACCGCACTTGCAGATTGAGGAGGCCTTGGCCAACCTGTTGGGTACCGATGAGGAGCATGCGATTTCCGTCGCGGTCACAGCCGTCCCCGACGAACGAAAGGGGGAGCGCCTGGTCGTGCTCTTGACTCCATCGGACTCACACAAGTCGCCCGACCAACTGTGCCATGAGCTGTCGCAAATGGGCCTGCCTAATCTCTATATACCCTCCCCAGACAGCTTCGTCGAAGTGGACCGTATCCCGATTCTGGGGACTGGCAAGCTGGACCTGAAACGCATGAGAACGATTGCCGAAGAGAAGTTCCGTGCCGTGCCAGCATCCGATCAAAACAGACCACCAGCGGGCCACAATGAGTGACGGCACGGCCGGTGTGCCAGGACGACCTGTGGCAAGCCGCTATTCACACGCAGTGTTCTGGCGGGCCGAAGTTCGGGGATCTAGCGGGCCGAGGTACGGGCAATCGGTGTCGCATCGACCCCAGCAACTTTTGACGCAACAACCGCAAATCGTTCGCGGACCTCCGGCTGAACGGACTCCAACCGACGCGCCAACCGCTGCATGCCCACGGGATTCTGGGCGGCCGTTTGCGATAGCCGTTGTACGAATCGTAACGACTCGATGAAATTATGATCCATCGATCGGCCCAACAGTGGCTGTACGGTCTTCGCGACAAGATCAATCGCTGAATTGTCCATTTGCAAGAACACATCCAACCGGCTCGTGATGCGGGTGTTGGAATCCGCCTCCTTGTCGTAGGAAGACTTTAACAGCATCACGCAACTGCCATGAATCGGACGGGCGGTTAGCGGCCCCTCGTAGACTCCCTCACCGTAGAAGAGCTGCACGTCCCGCGTTCCGTAGACTAGTTCGATCTGGCTGGTCGTCCCTTCACCATCGCTTGTATCCAGCGAATACGGGCCTGCGCGAACCACCCTCAATTTCGTCACGCCCATCAGGTCCCAAATATTGACCACCACCTCGGGATGGCGCAGCAGATACAGATAGAGCGATGGATCGCAATCGATTTGGCTTTCCGGCAGACGCCGATAAACACTGGGGTTTTCGACCACTCGCACAATCCGTTCTGCGGCATCCTCCGTCAATTCGTCGAGAGGCAACTCACGGACGGCTTGCTCACGGATACGGCGATCGCCGGTCCCCACCTCTCCAGGCCCGGCCCCCCAACTTGCCGGCGCCAGCACGAAAGCTACGACGGCCCCTGCGAGCCAGCGAATCGACAGCATGGTTCCCCCCATAGCAGCGATACAGACTAGTGTCGAGCACAAGCGGCGGATCGCGGCCTATGGCCATAATCCAACGGTGCGGCAGGATTTGCCGGTCACGTAAGACTATTCGGCGCAATCTGTGCCGATTGGCCAGTTAAAACCGATTGGTTTGGCCATCACGTTCTCAAGGTACCTGCAGCTAGCTAACGGCACGTCGCACCCAACGGATTGGCCTTGAGCCGATCCCCTGCATCGCTGACACTCGGGCGCGCCCGGCGTGTGCTCGCTCGGGGACCATTCGGCAGCCAGCAAGGACGGACAATGAGCGGCGCACGGGTGGCTTGGGGTGCGGCACAGCCGGAATGGACTCACGCAGAGACGCAGAGACGCAGTAGAGACG